>NZ_JBHNMF010000114.1:0-8254 GCF_048562965.1 Thiolapillus sp.
GGTTTTCTTATGTATCAATGCTTTAGATCATAATTGTACCATCCCGCACCGGATTTCTCATCGTCTTTTTTCGGTTTTTCAATTGAATTTCAATGACTTGGCATTTATAGACGGGAACTAATTATATGCCTTTATAAACCGAGCAACGATGTATATTCCCTCTGGCGTATCGTTTAGCCCCTTTCACGCCCATCAGTGACCCAGATAGGCAGCCGTTACGGCTTCCCGCTCATGGCTCAGCTCCCGGCTGATGGTGACCCGGGCTTCGTGATCGATTCAGCGCTGTTGTGTCGTTGTAAAGTAACTGTTTTTTCCGCAAGAAGTGTCAAAAAGCGGCGAGAAGCATAAATTGTTGATTATTGATATGGTGCCCAGGGCCGGAATCGAACCGGCACGGTGTTGCCACCGAGGGATTTTAAGTCCCTTGCGTCTACCAATTTCGCCACCTGGGCAGGCGGTCTCTGCACATTCCCAGACGGCTTTGTCGCCGCTTCATGCGCAGGAAATCGAAGGCGAATTCTAGCATACCCAATTCTAGCATACCCCCTGCGGCGCCGAATACCTGTGTCACAACTGACCTGAGGCAATGCAGAAATACCTGATTCACTATATATTGTTCACGTGCATCCCCCTATTGCAGCAGTTTCGGGATTGCAGGATTCTGGAAATCAGGAGCACAGCTTGCACATACTTTCAGGCGATATCGGTGGCACCAAAACCACGCTGGCCCTGTTCGAAAGCAACGGTACTGCGTCACGGGTGCTCGCCCGAAAAACCTTTTCCAGCCGGCAGCACGACTCCCTGGAAGGTGTGCTGCGACAGTTTCTCACGAAGGACATGCCTGCCCAGGACGTTGCCTGTTTCGGACTTGCAGGACCGATCCACGACGGCATATGCCTGACGACCAACCTCCCCTGGCGGGTCGAAGCAAAAAACCTGAGCGGGGAATTTGGCATCCCGCAGGTTTTTCTGATCAACGATCTGGAAGCCAATGCCTGGAGCATCGCTCAGCTGCCCGAAAAGGATCTGCACACCCTTCATCCGGGCAAACCCGATGCCGCAGGCAACCGTTCCATTGTTTCCGCCGGCACAGGCCTGGGAGAAGCCGGACTGTTCTGGGACGGCACGCAGCACATCCCTTTTGCCTCGGAAGGCGGCCATGCCAGTTTTTCCCCCACCAATCCGCTGGAAATCGCCCTGCTGGAATACCTGCTGAAGAAACACGACCGGGTAAGCTGGGAACTGGTGGTCTCAGGCATGGGGCTGATCAACATTCATGATTTCATGCTCAACCACTACGGCGAAGCGGCGCCGGAATGGCTGGCCGGTGAAATGGCTGAAGGTGATGCTGCGGCGGCGATCTCGAAGGCGGCCCTGGAGTCCCGTTGTCCACTGTGCGTGAAAGCGCTGGACATGTTCGTTCACCTCTACGGCGTGGAAGCAGGAAATCATGCCTTTAAAATCATGGCGACCGGCGGCGTATACATCGGCGGAGGCATCGCACCCAAGATACTGGATGCGCTTGAAAAACCTGCTTTTCTCGAAGGCTTCTTTGCCAAGGGCGGCATGGAACCCCTGATGCGGGACATGCCGGTTCACGTGATTCTCAATGCAGATGCAGCACTGTATGGCGCAGCTTTCTATGCCCGCAACCGCATTGCCGGGTGAGCATCAGAACGGCCACAGAGACCACCCCGTATCCAGGTCCTTTTCACAGCTCTTGAGCTGTTGCGCGTAGGCTTTCGACTGCCTGTCCACCTTGTCCGCCACCTTCAGCAGCCAGGCCTTCTTGCGGTAGCTGTGGTTGCGGTAACCGCCGTGCCCTTCGTGATAAGCCAGATACTGATGCCTAGCATCCCACTTCGAAATCCCCAGCTTGGCATGGCTGACATCTGTGTACCAGCCGACGAAATCCACGGCATCCGCGAAGTCATCCCTGTCTGCTCCCCGGTTGCCGGTCTTTTTGATATACCAGTCCCAGGTGTCATCCTTGGCCTGGGGATATCCGTAGGCGGAAGACGGTCGGGTCCAGGGAATGAAGCCCAACACTTTGGATCTTGGTGGCTGTGCATCATCACGGAAAGCGGACTCCTGACGGATAATGGCCATCTGGACATGGATGGGTGTGCCCCAGCGCTTTTGCGATGCCTTCGCGCTTTTGTACCAGTCGTCCTTTTCCCTGAAAATGTCGCAGAGGTTATTGATGTTTTTCGGCGGCGATGTGGCACAGCCGGACAGCAGGAGTCCTGCGAGAAACACTGGCAGGACACGCCACAACATCAGGGATTCTGCTGCCTGAAACGCCTGAGTTCCGTGGTCAGCCATTCCTCGCTGGTGATGGTCTTGCCATCACAGGTGGCATGATACTTCTTGCCGCTCATGCTGCTCTCGGTTGCGGCATAGCGGATAAAGTCTTCCGTGGTCTTTACCCTGTTCTTGATGTAATCATATTTTCGCTGGATATGGGCTCTGGCCTCTTTCGATTCATAGGTGCTGCCGTTGCGCTCGAAAGTACAGCCCGAGTCTGCGACGAAACCCAGCAGATGCTCGATTTCCTCGCTCATCGTCGCCGCGGCAGCGCTGCCAAGAAATCCCGTAAACAGAATGACAATCAACAGCTTGTTCATGTATTTGAATCCAGCCTGAAAGTGGTGGTCAGTGGGTGGTGATCGGACGATTTTACCTCAGTCACCTTGCTTTGTAGAGGTATCAGTCCCCGATAGTATATGTGATCGAGACGATGTCCAAAATGGACGACAGGCTTGCCTGCAAACGTTACCGTGCTCAGCCCGTTGCGGTTGGCCAGTTGGCGTATCACTGCCATACGCGCGCGATTCCAGGTGTTGAAATCACCGGCCATGATGATGGGGCCCTGGTGGCTGTCCATCACAGTTTGTATGGCCTGAAACTGGGCATCGAGATCGGCACTGCCGAGAGTAAAATTGACGCCATGCACATTCACTACCAGCAGGGGCTGCGCATATCCCTGTATGGCAAAATAGCTGATCAGCGCCGTTTTCGGCAGGCGCAGATAAGGTTCGGTTATCCGTTGCATACAGGGGTTCAGCTGCGCCGCCCTGCTCCCGGTGAGCACCCCGGACCAGTACCCACGAAGACTGAAGGCATGTGCCATGACCCAGTCCAGTGACTCTCTGTCCAGCCACTGCCGGAGCCGGGGCGCGAGATAGGCTTCCTGCAGCAACAGCAGATCCGAATGCTCCGACAGGACCTGCAGATCCTGTTCCCAGCCCTGCTGCTTACCCTTGTGGATGTTCCAGGTTGTCAGCGAAAACCCTTCGGAGTCCAGCCCTTCAGATGGCGGGGTTCCGGCAACAGGCAGTGCGCAATTCGCGACAGCACTGCCATTGTGAAGCAGTTGCACCTGCCCAGGAACGGTCGTACAGCCAGACGTAAGAACAACGGCGAATAGCGCCGCAGCGATCGTGCCGGAAATGCATTGCTTGCAGATTACCATGAGGTGTTTGATGGCAATTCGCGCCACGAGTTCCCCGTCATCCGGGATTCCCTGCCCTTTTTGAGATCCCCGTCAAAGCAACGGCGCCATGAGGCGCAGAACATTCTCGAAAAAGCGGCTCTTGAAGTCCCGTTCCTGCCACGAGCGGCTGTCCAGCAGCTCAGAATTATCGATATATTCCTGCTGCAGTTTGCGCAGTTTTCGCCCGCAAATATCTGTCCAAAAACCAGCAGGGTCACTTCATAGTTCAGCCAGAGACTGCGCATATCCAGATTGACCGTGCCGAACAGCGCCATATCATTGTCCACCAGCACCGATTTGGTGTGCAGCAATCCACCCACATACTGGTGGATCTCCACTCCCGCATCGAGCAGGTCATCGTAATAGGAACGGCTGGCATAGCGTGCCAACAGGGAGTCCACCCGCTTCGGAATGATCAGCCGGACACTCACGCCACGGCCGGCCGCTCCCCGCAGGGCGCGCAACAACGATTCATCCGGTACGAGATAGGGTGTGGTCAGCACAATTTCGCGTTGCGCCGCATTGACCAGCCCCGGCAGCATCTGCAGCAGGCCGTCACCTGTCTGCCCCGGGCCGGAAGACAGCACCTGCATGTCCACGGTCCCTTTTGGGCGGGCTTGACGCAGCACCCCGGATTCGACGTGTTCAGCAACAGATTCACCGGTTTCCAGGGACCAGTCACCCAACAGCACAGCAGCCAAGGGGGCGACCACTGTGCCTTCCAGCCGCACCATGGCATCCACCCATTCGCCGACGCCGGATTCCTGCTTGAAAAAGCGGGGATCCACCAGGTTCATGCTACCTGTCCAGGCTGTTTCTCCATCCACGACCACGATCTTTCGGTGCAAGCGCAAATCAGTGCGCCCCACCAGGGCGCGGAACAGACCCACCGGCAGCGCTTCACGCAACTGCACACCCGCATCCCGAAGCTGTTTCGGCTGACCGCTTTTCCACCAGGGTCGCGCGCCCATGGCATCTATCAGGATCTTGCAGGAAATACCGCGTCTGGCTGCCCGAATGATGGCATCCATGACTTCATCCGCTGTTCCTCCCTCATTCCAGATATAGAACTCCATGAGGATGCTTTCGCGTGCGGCATCGATATCCTCACACAGTTTTTTCAGGATCTGCTGGGCATCGGAATAGAATGCGAACCGACTGCCGTGTATGGCGGGAAACCCTAGCATCCTGATACCCAGGCGGTTCAAGGCAGCGGCAGTCGGTGTATGGGTAGACCAGTCGATCTCTGCCATCCTGTTGGCAATTTCTGACTGCGCGAGCTTCTCGTATTCAGCTCGCAGACTGTTGATACGCTGTGTGCGCCTGTTGCCTATCCGCCTTTCACCGATCAGGAGGTAGAGCAATGCCCCGACAAAAGGGAAGACGGCAACAATCATCAGCCATGACAGGGCCACACCTGTATTCGGTCGCCGCATGATGACGCGAATGGAAATCCCCACCACGATCAAGAAATGGGCGAGCTCAAACAGCGTGGCAGGATGCAGGACAAAGTTTTCCAGCGTCACATCATTGCTCCGGTAAATGCCGGGTTTTCGGCCGGCGAAACATCCGTTTACTTACCGCCACCGGCGGCAGGTGCAAAAACCAACCGGGCCGGTACCGCTTGAGCGCGGATACAGTACGTCTCAGAACATTGTTCGGGGTGTTTACTCTGCGTGTCCACTGGCTGTAACCGGCATTGCCCTGTTTCAGACCTCATTTCCATGCAAAAAAAACGGTAGGCGCCTCCAGGGGGGCCTGCCGCTTTTCTCTTTTTTAAGAAACAACATGTGCTTTATGTCGCATGTCATTGTTTCTACTTTTTTATATATAATATGGAGGCTGAGCCCGGAATCGAACCGAGGTCCACGGCTTTGCAGGCCGCTGCATAACCACTCTGCCACTCAGCCATATTACGCTGCATCGCAACACCATCCCTGGCTCCCTGCGACATGCCATCTGTCCATGGACGTCGCACCGCCATCCCTGGCTCCTTGCGATATACAGTCCGTCCATGGACATAAACGAAAAACCCCGCCGTATTGCGGGGCTTTCGAGAATTTGGAGCGGGAAACGAGATTCGAACTCGCGACCCCAACCTTGGCAAGGTTGTGCTCTACCAGCTGAGCTATTCCCGCTTGGTGAGGCGGTATTCTACCGGCGCGGCATCTGTTGTCAAGCTTCCGGAACATCTTTGTTTGTCCGACAGGCTTGGCCAGGCGGCACGCAGGTAGACCATCATGGACCACAGGGTCAGCACGACCGCAATGTACAGCAATATTTCGCCGATGCGGTAGGTTGGCAGACCGAACAGGGGATGACGGTAGATCAGCAGTGTGATCGCACCCATCTGTGTTGCTGTCTTGAATTTTCCGATGAGGGAGACGGCAACGGTGGTTCTGGAACCCAGCTCCGCCATCCATTCGCGCAAGGCTGAAATGGTGATCTCGCGACCGATGATCACCGCTGCGGATATAGCCATCCAGGGTGAGGGATTGTCGGCCACCAGCAGCACCAGCGCGGTAGCCACCATGAGTTTGTCTGCCACGGGATCGAGAAAAGCACCCAGGGGAGAAACCAGGCCCATGCGTCTGGCCAGGAAACCGTCCAGCCAGTCGGTGAACGCGGCGATCATGAACACCAGTGCCGCCACCTGATGATTCCAGGGTGCGGGCAGATAAAACAGGCCGATGAAAACCGGAATCATGATGATCCTGGAAAACGTCAGCAGATTAGGGATACTCCACATTGTCACGCCCCATGAAACGCCTGATAAATCTTTTCCGCCAGTTTGCTGCTGATGCCATCCACAGTGGCGATATCTTCTACCCCTGCCCTGGAAAGCCCCTGCAGACCACCGAACTGTTTCAGCAGATTCTGGCGGCGCTTCTGCCCGATGCCGGGAATGTCTTCCAGGACAGAGCGGGTGCGCGCCTTGTTGCGACGCTGGCGGTGGCCTGTGATGGCAAACCGGTGCGCCTCATCGCGAATATGCTGTATCAGATGCAGCGCCGGTGAATGGGCATCAAGTATAAGGGGCTGTTGCCTATGCAACAAGAAAAGTTGTTCCATACCGGCACGACGCTCCGGTCCTTTCGCCACTCCCACCAGCAAGACATCGTAGACACCGATGTCCGCCAGGATCTCGGCCGCAGTGGAAAGCTGCCCCTTGCCGCCATCGATGAACAGTATATCCGGCAGGCTGCCTTCGCCCGCAAGGATGCGCGTATAGCGCCGCTGCAGCGCCTGGGCCATGGCGGCATAATCATCACCCGGCGTGATGCCCTTGATATTGAAGCGCCGGTAATCGCTTTTCAGCGGCCCTTCAGCATTGAACACCACACAGGATGCCACAGTTCTTTCTCCGGCGGTGTGACTGATATCGAAACACTCCATCCGCTCCGGCGGCTCGTCCATGCCAAGGGCATCCTGCAGTGCTTCGATCCGCACCCTGGCATTGCTGCTGCTGGGCAGGCGGCTCTTCATCGCCACTTCTGCATTGTGTACCGCCATCTTCAGCCAGCGGGCGCGCTCACCACGGGGAGATTGCCGCAGATGCACCTTTCTGCCCGACTGTTGGCCCAGCGCCAGTTCCAGCACTTCCTGATCTTCCACCGCATGGCTGACCAGAATCTCGGCAGGCACCTGTTTGCCGAGGTAATACTGGGCGATGAATGCAGAAAGAACCTCGCCTGCTTCCCGCCCCTTGCTGCCACGGGGAAAGAACTGCTTGTTGCCCAGGTTTCGCCCCTGTCGGATGAAGAATACCTGAACACAGGCCTGCTCTTCGGCAATGGCGCAGGCCACGATATCCAGATCACCTTTCTCTCCGCTGACATACTGGCGTTCCTGTACTTTGCGTATGGCTTCGATCTGGTCCCGATAGCGGGCAGCCTGTTCGAACTCCAGTTCCGCGGATGCCTTTTCCATACGCTCTACCAGGCCGTTCACCACATCACGGGTCTTGCCCTCAAGAAACAGGACGATATCCTGTACGTCGCGCATATAGTCCTGCCGGACGATCAGTCCCACGCAAGGGCCGGTGCAGCGTTTTATCTGGTATTGCAGGCAGGCACGGGAACGGTTGTTGTAATAGCTGTTCTCGCACTGGCGCACAGGAAACAGTTTCTGCAGCAGGTACAGGGTTTCCTTCACCGCGGCACTGCTGGGATAGGGACCGAAATACCGCCCCCCACCCTTGCGTGCGCCACGGTAGAAACTGATACGCGGATACTCATCATCGGATAGATAGATATAGGGATAACTCTTGTCGTCCCGCAACAGGATGTTGTAACGGGGCTTGAGCTCTTTGATGAGATTGTTTTCCAGCAGCAGCGCTTCGGCTTCGGTGTGCGTCACCGTGATCTCGATACTGCGGATGCGCGATACCATGGTCTGGATGCGCAGGTTGCCGGAACGCTGAAAATAGCTGCTAACCCGGCGCTTGAGGTTCTTCGCCTTGCCCACGTACAGCACCTGGCTGTCTTTATCGAGCATGCGGTAGACCCCCGGACCCTGGGTCAGGGTCTTGAGGAAAGCAGCGTAGTCGAAGGGGCTTTCTTTTGTCACTGGGGTCTGAAATCCATCATCATTGGATGAAGTTTGCCGCAGATCGGCACGGGCTGCGAGAGATTCTTGAAAGGTAACTACTCACCCCTATCAGCATAGAGCTGTCCCGAAAAGGCCATTTGAATGGCGACCAGCGGATTGTATCCCTGATTTGCCATGGTCTGCAGGTAACTGGAGATGCGGCAATAG
>NZ_JBHNMF010000115.1:0-8232 GCF_048562965.1 Thiolapillus sp.
GCGGCGACAGCGGCAACGAAAGCATCTACCGCAAGGGCACGCTCTATTTCTATCACAATACCGTGGTCTCAACGCGCGATGGCAATACCACCCTGGTGCGTCTGTCCACCAACGACGAACACGCGGATATCCGCAACAATATCCTTTATGCAACCGCTGGCGGTGACTACCTGGCCATACTGAACCGTGCGGGCATTGCCGAGTTGCGCAACAACTGGATTTCTGCCGGCTGGGTGCCTGCTCACGGATCCCTTTCCGGTTCATTGAACGATCAGGACAACCTGGTCGGAACTGAGCCGGGCTTTGCAAATGCAGCTGCCCAGGACTTTTCCCTGGCGCAGGGTTCGCCGGCAGTCGATGAGGCCGTTTCTCTGGTTACTGCCGCGCTGTCGCAGCCCGTGTTGCGCCAGTATGTGAAACACGCCAGGTCAGAAATCCGTTCACAATCAGGGCAGCCGGATCTCGGCGCCTTCGAGCGCTGCCCGCAATCTGAATGCGCGATGCTGTTCGACAACGGCTTTGAATAGTCCTGAAGATTGGGCGGCGTTACGGGGTATCCCGAACAACGGTATTCACATCACTCCGGCGCAGGATGCCAGTGAACCTGTGAACCGCATCTGTGGAGACTGATGTGGTCAGTTCCTGCCCATTCCCTGCAGCTCGGGCTTCAGCCCGACAACAGCTGCCACAACGGAGAAATGTCGGACTGAAGTCCGACCTACGGTCATGGCGCGATGCTTTGTTATCACGAATGCAACAAAATCAATAGTTTAGGCGTATTTTCACGCTAAGATAAACAAGTGCCTTTGAGGGCTGCTACAATCCCCTCCCATGAAAAACACCGTTCATGAAGGCGCACTGGCGTGCCTGCTGGAATCTGATTCCGATGCAAAGATGGCTTGCGTGGAAAAGCTGCAGGCAGCCTGGCGGGCGGGCGAGCTCGACCTGCGTTCACCGGTCATGCCGCCTTCTGTCGATCAGGCAGGACAGCCGGGCAAGCCGGTTCTGGTGCCACCCCGCGAGGTGCCCCGCCGCAGGTTGGGCAGCAGGGAGGGGCAGGCGGCCATGCTCCACGCCATTGCCCATATCGAGTTCAATGCCATCAATCTTGCCCTGGATGAGGTGTACCGCTTTGTGGACATGCCAGAAGATTTCTACACCGACTGGATACAGGTGGCTGCCGAAGAGGTCTACCACTTCGGCCTGGTGCGCCAGCGCCTGCGCGACCTGGATTATGACTATGGAGTTTTTTCCGCCCACAACGGCCTGTGGGAACTGGCGCAGAAAACCAAGCACGACCTGCTGGTGCGCATGGCCATGATGCCGCGGGTCATGGAAGCGCGGGGGCTGGATGTGACGCCGGGTATCATGGAAAAATTTCAGAGCATCGGCGACAAGGAAAGCGTGGCCGCGCTGGAAATCATATTGCGCGACGAAGTGGGGCATGTGGAGGCAGGTTCCCGCTGGTTCCACTACCTGTGTGACCAGCGAAACCTCGACCCGGAGAAAACCTATTTTTCACTCATCGACGAATACCTGCACGGACACATGAGCTGTCCCCTGCACAAGGAGGCCCGTCTTGCTGCAGGTTTCTCCCAATCCGAACTGAATCACCTGGAGGCATTGTGCGCCAAATAGTTACCGTATTCCTGCTGCTGACATCCACCGCATTGATGGCAGGCGAGGCTGAACTCCTTGTCTATCAGGTGAAGGAGCCGGGGGTGGACAACTATGTCAGCCGTATTCTGGTCAACAAGCGCTACCTGCGACTGGACGAAGGCGGTGAGCCGGATGCCGGCTATACCATTTACGACCGGCAGGAAAAAAAGATTTTCAACGTCGATCCCCTGGAAAAGACCGTGCTGGAAATGAACCCGCCTGCCTTTCAGCCTGCACCGCCAGCGGATCTGGATCTTGAAGAACAGGTGACCACAGATCCTGATTCACCGGCAGTAGCCGGTCAGCAGCCGGTGAAAATCAAGCTGCAGGCCAATGGTGAAACCTGCCGGGAACTGGTGGTTATAAAGGACACCCTGACGGGTGCCGTATCTGCCATGAAAGAACTCTACCAGGCACTGGCCCGTCTGCAGTACCCCGCTGTGGGTTCACCCGGTTATACGGAAAACAGCTGTGAGCTGAGCGAGTATATCTACGCCCCCCAACGTGCCTTCTTGCACGGTTTGCCCCTGTGGGATGTCATGGGCGGCAAACAGCGCATGCTGGTGGATTTCAAGGATGCTTTCGAAGTGCCGGATGATACCTTTGCAGTGCCGGACGATTTCGAACGCGTGACGCCATCTGCATGGCAATAGGGTTATAGCGACAGGCTCTGTTCTTCGCCACTGCTGGTGTTGATTTGCAGCACAGTGGAAGCTTGTCCGTTCCAATCCGCCAGCACAGTGCGCCTGGCCGCGTGACCGTCCAAGGTAAAGTCGTGAGTACCCGGCCGGTGTGTATGGCCGTGAATCAGCCGCCGGACAGCGTGCTTTTTCATCATGGTTTCGACTGCCTTCTGGTTCACGTCCATGATATCGGATGATTTCACGGCCTTGGCCTCGCCGCTCATCTGGCGGATTTCGGCAGCTTTCTGTATGCGTTTGGGAATACTCATGGCCATGGCCTGGGCCTGAAATTCCGGGCTGCGGAACAGTTTTCTGGCCTGCTGGTAGTCCCGGTCATCCGTACACAGCTGGTCGCCATGCAGCAGCAGAACGGGTTCGTCTGCTACCTGTATGACCTGTTCTTCCGGTAACAGCGTCATGTTGGCGGCGCGGGCAAAATCCTCGCCCAGCAGAAAATCCCGGTTGCCGTGCTGAAAATACAGGTTTGTATGACTGCCTGCCTCATGCAGCATCTCCCTGACCTGTGCAGCAAAGGGCGAGGGATCGTCGTCACCGATCCAGGCATCGAACAGGTCGCCCAGAATATACAGGGCATCAGCCTGTTTCAGCACATCACTGTCGAGAAACCGCTGGAACTGTTGCATGATCGCCGGCGTGGCCGGGGAAAGATGCAGGTCTGATATGAAGAGGATATGGGGCATCGGATGGTCAGACGCGACGGTCGCCGCGTCTGGCAAGGGCATCTCTAACAATTGTCATTCCGGCGCAGGCCGGAATCCATGAGTATATGGACTCCGGCCTGCGCCAGAGTGACGGAAACGGCATTATTTGAAGTGCCCAAGGTTGCTATTCGCTGATTTCAGCTTTTTCAATCACGACGGGTTCGACAGGCACATCGGAATGCCCGGCCTTGTTGCCCGTTTCCACCTGTTCGATCTTGTCCACCACATCGTTGCCTTCGACTACCTTGCCAAAGACGGCATAACCCCAGCCGTCCTGCCCCGGATAGTCGAGGAAGCTGTTGTCCTTGGTGTTGATGAAGAACTGGGCGCTGGCGGAGTGGGGGTCCATGGTGCGGGCCATGGCCAGGGTGTACTTCTCGTTGCTGAGGCCATTCTTGGCTTCGTTTTCGATGGTTTCACGGGTGGCCTTCTGCATCATGTCCGGCATGAACCCGCCGCCCTGAATCATGAAATTGGGAATGACACGGTGAAAGATCACGCCGTCGTAAAAACCGTCACGCACGTACTGCTTGAAATTCTCGGAGCTGATGGGGGCCTTCTCTTCATCGAGTTCGATGACGATATCACCCAGGTTGGTTTTCAGTGTAATCATTTTTTTGTTTCCACACGTTTGATGGATTTGATCAGGATGGTCTCTACAGGCACGTCACGGCGCCCGTTCTTCACGGCAGTCGGGGTGGCGGCGATGGCATCCACCACGTCCATGCCTTTGGTGACCTTGCCGAACACCGCGTAACCCCAGCCGTCGAAGCTCGGATAGTCCAGGTTGTCGTTGTCCTTGTGATTGATGAAGAACTGACTGGTGGCGGAATGCGGGTCGCCGGTACGGGCCATGGCGATGGTGCCGCGCTTGTTCTTCAGGCCGTTCTTGGCTTCGTTCTTGATGGGCTCGTGGGTGGCTTTCTTCTGCATGTCTTCACCCATGCCGCCGCCCTGAATCATGAAGCCGGAGATGACGCGGTGAAAAATGGTGCCGTTGTAAAAACCTTCGTCCACATAGCGTAGAAAGTTGGCAACGCTGATGGGCGCCTTGTCCTGGTCCAGGCTCAGCTCGATATTTCCCTTGCTGGTCTCCATGACGACCTTCACCGGTTCTGCCAGTACGGCGGTGCTCAGCCCGAGGGCAAACAGCAAAGAGATCAATAGTTGTTTCATGTGCTTACTCACTGTGATTGCAAAACAGCTGCCTATGATACAACTGTGCCCGCGGCTGCGCATAGGGTAAAATTGCACGAATTGACCGCATTTTCAGAGCAGGAATCATGAGCCTCCAGATTTATAACGATCTGCACAACAAAAAAGAAGAATTTCAGCCCATCGAACCGGGAAAGGTGCGCATGTACGTCTGCGGCATGACGGTCTATGACTACTGTCACCTGGGCCATGCGCGCATGATCGTGGTTTTCGACGTGGTGTACCGGTATCTGCAGGCCAGGGGCTATGACGTCACCTATGTGCGCAATATCACCGACATCGACGACAAGATCATCCAGCGCGCCAACGAGCGCAGCGAGCCTTTCACCGAGCTGACCCAGCGCTTCATCGATGCCATGCACGAAGACCTGGATGCCCTCGGTGTATTGCTGCCCACCATCGAGCCCCGCGCCACCGGGCATATGCCGGAAATTCTGGAGATGATCCAGCGCCTGATCGACAGGGGGCATGCCTATGTCACGGACAGCGGCGACGTCTATTATTCTGTAACCAGTTTCAAGGACTACGGTCAGCTGTCCGGCAAATCCATTGAAGACCTCAAGGCCGGGGCGCGGGTGGAATCCAGCGACGAGAAGCGCGATCCCCTGGACTTCGCTCTGTGGAAAGCCGCCAAGCCCGGAGAGCCCGCCTGGGATTCCCCCTGGGGCAAGGGGCGTCCCGGCTGGCATATCGAATGCTCGGCCATGTCCACCAAGGCGCTGGGAGATACCTTTGATATTCACGGCGGCGGGGCAGACCTGACCTTTCCCCATCACGAAAATGAAATCGCCCAGTCCGAAGGGGCCACCGGCCACCATTTCGTGAACTACTGGATGCACAACGGTTTCGTGCGGGTGAACGATGAGAAGATGTCCAAGTCACTGGACAATTTCTTCACCATCCGCGAGATCATGGCCCATTACCGCCCGGAAGAGATCCGTTATTTTATTCTCACCAGCCACTACCGCAGCCCCCTGAACTACGACGAGGAACACCTTCTCAATGCCCGTCAGGCGCTGACCCGCTTCTATACCGCGCTACGTGGGTTGCCCGCAGCAGAACCCGGCGAGGCGGAGGAATACGCGCAGGCCTTCAACAAGGCCATGGATGACGACTTCAACACGCCGGAAGCTCTGGCTGCCATGTTCGAACTGGTGCGTGAAATCAACAGGGTTCGCGCCCAGGATGAGCAGAAAGCCGCACGCACGGCGGCGGAGCTCAGGCGCATGGGCGCCATCCTCGGCATTCTTCAGGATGACCCCGAACAGTGGTTGCGGGGTGGGGCAAGCGAAGGCCTGTCCGACGAGGAAATCGAAACCCTCATTCAGCAACGCTTGGACGCCCGGGCAGAAAAGAACTGGGCGGAAGCCGACCGTATTCGCGATGAGCTCAAGGACAAGGGTATCGTGCTGGAAGATGGCGCGGGCGGCACCACCTGGCGGCGGGAGTGAATATGGAACGCGGCTTCAATATCTACTACTGTGATTTCGTGCATGACTCGTCAATCAGTTCCTTAAAACCGGAATTCCTGGCGGCGGACCGCCTGGTGCCCCTGGCAGAGCATCTGCTGGCCGCGGAAGACAACTATCTGGGCGTGCTCGACAGCGCCGAGACCATCCTGCAGTTCTACCTTTCGGGCAAGGACATGGTCGTGGAACTGCTCTATCCCGACGCCAAAGGCATGATGCAGACCAAAATGTCCCTGGAAGAGGGCATGAAGCTACTGGGCAGCCTGCCCGATGAATTCACCGAAGACCTGCTGCCCGGCGCCAGTTTTATCGGCTGATGCCGTTTCTCCGGAGCACCCCGGCCAATCCCTGGCCAGGTCTTCCGCTATTTCGCCGGAAGCACCCGCAATATCGCTCCTGATTTCACGCTGAAGCCGTTGCCCAGCGTGGTGACGGGTGAAACGATGGTCAGGAACCGGCCATCCAGCAGTGTGGTGGAAACAAATGAAATCAGATCGCTGCTGCTGCACAAGGTGGCAACATAAATCGTTGTGAAATTGCTCAACACTGTGTAATGCGCCATGTGTGTGGGGAATTATAGCTGGCTATCCTGTTCATCACTTTTTCGCTATGGTTGACGAGCCGGACGATTTATCCAATTATCGATAGATACCATAATCGATTTCATTTTGACCGGCCTGGGGATATTGCCTCATTGCCACTGATTCTGATGTTCGTAATGGTAATATCCTTTGTATTCAATCCGATCCAAAATGGGGTGAGCCGTTACATGGAACACCAAGCGGATGTCTATGGTATGGATATCTCGGGTGTATCAGGTGAAACGGCAGCTATTGCGTTTGACAAGCTCTCTGCCTATAACCTCTCAGATCCAGATCCCAATCCATTTATCGAGTGCTGGTTTTATGACCACCCGACACTGAAAAAGCGGATGACTTTTGTACGTGAGTATCGGCAATCAATCCGGGACAATGAATTCAGAAAAGCGGGGTTGCCAAATCCGCCAGCCTGTTTGACGACAATGATGAGAATGAACTACCCCGGGGGGAATCAGTATGGACTTTATCACGACACTCACTGAGGTAACCGGCAATATAGCCGGCATGGCATGGGGCATTCCCTCCATCGTGCTGCTGGTGGGCACCGGACTGTACCTGACCATCCGTCTGCGTATGGTACAGGTGCGTGGATTCAAGCATGCAATCAACCTGATCCGCGGCAAATACGATAAGCCTGACGATCCCGGTGAAGTCACACATTTCCAGGCGCTGTCTACTGCGCTTTCGGCAACCATAGGTACCGGCAATATTGCCGGTGTGGCCACCGCCATCGCTTTTGGTGGACCCGGGGCCGTATTCTGGATGTGGGTCACCGCCCTGGTAGGCATGGCCAGTAAATACACCTCCTGCACCCTAGCGCTAAAGTACCGCATCACCCATCCGGATGGCTCGGTTTCCGGCGGTCCCATGTATACGCTCAGCCTTGGTTTCAGTGAAAAACTGGGTATGAAGAGAACCGGTGCAGTGCTGGGTTTTCTCTTTGCTTTGTTCACTCTCATTGCCTCCTTCGGTATCGGCAACATGGTGCAGGCCAACTCGGTAATGGATGGCCTGACCTTCATCTACCCTGATGCCGGCAAGTACAAACTGTTTATGGGAGTGATTCTGGCTATCGGCGTGGGCCTGGTCATCATTGGCGGCATCAAGCGCATCGCAAAGGTAGCCTCCCGCATTGTGCCATTCATGGCCATTGCATACTGCCTGGCAGCATTGGCGATCCTTGTCCTCAACGCATCAGCAATCCCGGAAGCCTTCTCTACCATCTTTAATCTGGCACTCAATCCGGCTGCTGCGGGCGGCGGCGCCATTGGCGCAGCAATTCAATATGGTGTTGCGCGTGGCGTGTTCTCTAACGAATCCGGCCTTGGCTCGGCTCCCATGGCCCATGCCGCAGCTCGTACCAAGGAACCCGTGCGTGAGGGTCTGGTGGCGATGATGGGACCATTCATCGATACCATCATCATCTGTACCATGACTGCACTGGTGATCGTCATCATGGGTGCATGGGGCGATGCCCGCCCGGAAGAACTCAAGGGTGCCGCACTTTCCGCGTATGCCTTTCAACAGGCCTTGGGTAGCTTTGGTGCATGGGTGGTCGGTTTCGGGCTTATGTTCTTTGCCTACTCCACCATCATCGCCTGGTCCTATTATGGTGATCGCAGCGCCGAATACCTTTTTGGTGAGAAAGCAGTGTTACCTTATCGCATCATCTATACCGTGCTGGTGGTCATCGGTGCCTGGATACCTTTGAATTTGGTATGGAACCTGGCGGATATCGCAAACATATTCATGGCCGCGCCCAACCTGATCAGCCTGATTGTACTATCCGGGGTGGTAGCGAAACTGTCAGATGATTACTTTGAACGGTATGATCAAGTAGACTAGAGTTTAGAGTTTCAGAGGAGAAAAACCACTAAAAATCTCA
>NZ_JBHNMF010000116.1:0-8166 GCF_048562965.1 Thiolapillus sp.
GCGAAATAATGGAGATACCTGACACAATTATGACGTGGGTCAAGGACAAGCACCATGCTAAGCATCTAGATTAGTTTAGGTTTTTATGCGGTAAATTTACAGGATCGCGCTTCATCGAAGCCAGCCCGGAATTTACCCCAAATTGCCATAGGACAGGTGCTTTTTACAATCTTTAACACAAGCAGGGATGCCCGGGACAGCTCTTCATTCAGCATATGAGACCTGCAGACTGCAGGCTCCTGGGTTGCAGGGCTTCCCGAGGTTTGAATTGAACCAGCAACCCACAACTCAGGGGATACTTTTCATGAGCAAAAAAGCGCTTCAACGTTCATACATCCGCCCTTTGATGCAGGGTGCCATCGGCCTCCTGTCCGGGTTCTCTCTTTTCAGTTATTCATTGCCCTTGCTGGCGGAGGGTCACCTGACCGAATTCGAAGAGGCAATCAAGCTGAAGCCCAATGTGGAAAACGGCAAGAGACTCTATAAAACGATTTGCATCACCTGTCATGGCCCGGAAGGATGGGGCGTTGCAGGCAGCGGTTATCCTCAAATTGCCGGTCAGCTGAAAAACGTGGTAATCAAGCAGCTCGCTGATTTCCGCGCAGGCAACAGGGACAACCCCATCATGCGCGCCTTTTCCTCCCGCCGTTCTCTCGGTGGCCCTCAGGAAATAGCAGACGTCGCTGCCTATGTCTCCAGCATGCCCATGACACCACATAATGAACAGGGCTTTTCCCTGCATCTGGAAGAAGGAAAAGTTATCTACGACAAGATGTGCGCCGAATGTCACGGTGATGAAGGAGAAGGCGACATAGAAAAACATGTACCCCGCATACAGGGACAGCACTACAGCTACCTGTCACGCCAGTTCAACTGGATCCGCAATGGCCGCCGCCGCAATGGCGACGAGAAAATGATCAAGCAGATCAGGAATTTTACTCCACCTGAACAGGTAGCCGTTCTCTCCTATGTAGCCAGCCTGAAACCCAAGAATGTCGCACCTCCGGGATGGCGGAACCGGGATTTCGACAACTTCGACCGCAGCTGGCGGCCAATGAGGATTCGCTAGAAATCTTTGAAACCCCGGCAGCAAAAAGCCCCGTTTCGGCGGGGCTTTTTGCTGCCGGGGCAATACTGGCTGCTACTTGGCAGCATCCAGGATATCCAGACACTTGTGGTCGCGAAATCCACGGGCGATGTCTTTCACCGTCTTGCCTTCCTTGTTCTTGATCGATATATCCGCGCCCCTGGCCAGCAGCACCTTCACCACCTCCGGCTCACGGACATCCACCGCTTCCAGCAGCGCCGTGGTGCCGTCCTTATCCTGTGCATTGATATCCGCCCCCTGTTGCAGCAAATAGGCAACCGCCTCGGCATTGCCGCTGCCGGCGGCCCAGATCAGCGCTGTCGCACCATCCTTGGAACGGGCATTTACGTCGGCACCCGCCGCGACCAGATCCTTGACTATATCGATGCTCTTCTCGGCTTCCACGGCATACATCAGCGCTGTCTTTCCCTTGTTGTCTGCCAGGTTCACATTGGCGTTGTGCTTGAGCAGCAGCTTGACAACATCGCCATGCCCGTTGGCCGCCGCAAGCATCAGGGGAGTACGCCCTTCCTTGTCACGGTCATTGGGATCAGCACCGCGAAACAGCAACTGTTCCACCATATCGGCTACACCATAACGTGCGGTCAGCAGCAATGCCGTTGCTCCCGCACGGGTACGCGCATTCAAATCCGCACCCCGCTCTATCAGCAGTGCGGTCACCTCGGGGGAATCATTTTCAGCCGCCAGGGTAAGAGCAGTACAGCTGGCTACCGTCTTGCGGTTCACATCGGCGCCATGGGCCAGCAGCACCGAGGCGGCCGCCAGGTTCCAGTTTTCAGCGGCCATCATCAGCGCCGTCTTGCCGTACTTGTTGGCACTGTTCACGTCGGCCCCCTTGGCCAGCAGTTTTTCAATCGACTCCACGTCATCGACAATGGCCGACAGTCGCAACTCCTTGTTCAACTCGGCATCGCCGGCCAGCGTATGGAATGAGACCAACAACAGCAAACCACCCAGAAGTATTCGGAAATTCATCAGCAATCTCTTTCTCTGTTTCATCATCCGTCCGTCCGTTCAGGGCGATCAACCCTCCGCAGACGCCTCCTCTTCTTCCGGTTCATCCGGCTCTTCGTGAGCGATCCCCTTGTGACAATCGATGCAGGTCTTGCCTTCGTCCCTGGCGCGGCCATGACGTTTGCGTGCAGAACGGTCCTGCTCGGCAAGATCCATGGCGTCCCAGTCGTGACAGGAGCGACATTCGCGGGAATCCGTGGATTTCATTTTTTCCCAGACCTCACTCGCCATCTCCCAGCGATGAGCCTCATACTTTTCCTGCGTATCCAGAGTTCCCAGAATCTCGTGCAGCACATCCTTGTAGGCCAGCACCTTTGCCACCATTTTTGGTCCAAAAGATTTGGGTACATGGCAATCGGAACACACCGCCCTGACACCGGATGCGCTCTTGTAATGAACGGTTTCCTGGTACTCCTTGAGATTCACCTGCATGGAATGGCAGGACGTACAAAATTCCAGTTCATTGGTATAGGCAAGCCCCATGTTGAAAAGGCCCGTGAATACCACGCCTGCAAAAAATATGATTATAGCCAGACCAAGGCTTATACGTTGCGCCACAGCATACCCCCACTTATTTCGCTGGTTTCAAACATAAAGTGCCTGCAGGCAAACCTGCCTGCCGACCAGGACAGCCATGACCTCTCTTGTGGAAGTTCTCGGGCTGTCCGGAACAGATAATTATTATTGAAAACCTGAATTCAAGAATTCAGGCTGAAGGTCATCCCCATGACCTCTCTGTTACTCTTATTCAGCATACACCACATGCGGCAGCCAAGTCGCCAATTGCGGCCACCATGCCAGCATACCCAGCATGATGAGCTGTATGATGATGAATGGTAGCACACCGCGATAGATCGCGCTTGTGGTGACCCCCGGCGGCGCCACTCCACGCAGATAGAACAGGGCAAAACCGAACGGCGGCGTCAGGAAAGAAGTCTGCAGGTTGATGGCGATCATGATGCCCAGCCATACCGGATCCAGCCCCATGGCCAGCAGGATAGGCCCCACGATGGGCACCACCACGAAAGTGATCTCGATGAAATCCAGAATAAAGCCCAGCAGGAACATGAGCAACATCACCACCGCCACGGCGCCGACCACCCCACCCGGAAGGTTGGTCAGCAGTTCACTGACCCGGTCGTCACCGCCGAAGCCGCGAAACACCAGGGAAAACACCGCCGCCCCGACAAAAATCATGAACACCATGCTGGTAACCTTGACCGTGGACTCCATCACCTCACGCAAGGATTTCATGTTCAGTTCCCGGCGCTGGGCGGCCAGCAGCATAGCACCCACGGCACCGACAGAAGCCGCTTCCGTGGGCGTCGCCAGTCCGCCCAGGATCGAACCCAGTACCGCAACGATGAGCAACAGAGGCGGCATCAGCACCGTCAGCACCCGCCACCACAGCGCGGCCTGACCGGCAGTATCATCCCTGGCTGCCGGCAGCCGTTTTGGCTGAAAAAAAGCCACACCGATCAGGTACAGCAGATACATGAGGACCAGCCCCAGACCGGGGATGACCGCGCCCACGAAAAGATCACCGACGGAAACGGTTTCCAGGTTCCAGATACCCATTTCCAGCTGTGCCTGCTGGTAGGCGGACGACAGCACGTCTCCCAGCAGCACCAGCACGATGGAAGGTGGGATGATCTGTCCCAGGGTGCCCGAAGCACAGATGGTGCCCGCTGCAATGGCAGGATCATAATTGCGTTTGAGCATGGTCGGCAGGGACAGCAGCCCCATGGTCACTACGGTGGCGCCGACGATGCCCGTGCTTGCCGCCAGCAGCATACCCACCAGGGTCACCGAGATTCCCAGGCCGCCGCGCAATCCGCCAAACAGTGCCGCCATGGTATCGAGCAGGCTCTCGGCCACCTTGGAACGTTCCAGCATCACGCCCATGAATACGAACAGCGGCACGGCAATGAGGGTTTCATTGGTCATGATGCCGTACAGCCGGTTGGGCAGTGCCTGCAGGAAGGCATCGTCGAACAGCTCCGCCCATTCTCCCAGAAAAGCGAACATCAGTGAGACCCCACCCAGGGTAAAGGCCACGGGATAGCCCAGCATCAGTACCAGGGCCACGACACCGAACAGGATGAAAGGCATCCAGTCAGCCATGTTCATCCCCGCGAATGATCTGCAAACTGCGCAGCAGCAGCGCCAGTCCCTGCAACATCATCGCTACCGGCATGAGCAGCAGCAGCGTCTTGAGCAGGAACACCCCCGGCAGACCGCCCGCTTCCCGCGAACCTTCCATCACCTTCCAGGACTCGGTCACGTACTCCCAGCTGATCCAGACAATGAAGCTCATCATGGGAAACAGCAGCAACAGCGTACCCAGCAGGTTTACCCAGGCCCGTCCCCGCTCACTGAACTTCTGGTAGAAGATATCCACCCGCACATGGCCCTGATGCCTCAGCGTGTAGGCAGCCCCCAGCATGAACACCAGGGAGTGGAGATAGGTGATGGACTCCTGCATGGCGATCCACCCCGTGTCCAGCGCATAGCGCAACACCACCACCGCGAAGGTGACCAGTACCATCAGCAGGGTTCCCCAGGCGATGACCCGCCCGGTGACTTCCGCGAGGGACTCCAGTATGCGAATGAGGTTTTTCAAGATTCAGGCAGGCAGTTTTCTACCAGCGGAGAAACACCCATTGGGGAACGACCACACCAGTGGGATCGTCTTCCTGGGTGTCCATCTGACCGTCCCCGTTCAGATCCATCAGGTAGTAGGGAGGACCTTTCTTCGGCACTATCTTGACCATGTACAACTGCCCGTTGACACGGTACTCGTGAATGGTTCTCGAACCCTGCTGCCGGATGGTGACCTCCGGCTCCAGCTCTTCCTCCCCTTCCTGTGCCGGCGGAGGCGGTGGTGGCGGTTCATCCTCAGCCCAGAGCGTGGCAGCGGGAAAAAGCAGCAGGAGGACTAGCAACAGTGGCTTCATGGCCGGATTCCGGAAACAGAAAAACATGATTATAACTCCAAAAGAATTTCCAGCTCATCTGCCGAAGGCTCGAACCCGCGTCCGCCGTAGTGGTCGAAGATGGCCTGCATGATCTCCTGGGGTTCATCACAGACCTGGATCAGCTCCATGTCCTCCGGACTGATGGTGCCACCTTCACACAGGCTGTTGCGAAACCAGTCCAGCAAACCGCTCCAGAAAGCGCTGTCCACCAGAATGATGGGAATCCGGCGTCCCTTGCCGGTCTGCACCAGGGTCAGGCACTCCGCCAGTTCGTCCAGGGTACCAAAACCGCCGGGAAGCACCACATAGGCCGACGCATACTTGATGAACATGACCTTGCGTGCGAAAAAGTGCCGGTAGCTGAGGGATACATCCTGATACGGGTTGGCATGCTGTTCGTGGGGCAGGTGGATATTCAGGCCGATGCTGGGGGATTCCCCCGCAAAAGCCCCCTTGTTGGCTGCTTCCATGATACCTGGGCCACCACCGCTGATCACGGAAAAACCCGCATCGGACAGCAGGCGCGAAACCTTCTCTGCCTTGGCATACCAGGGGTGATCTTCAGGCGTTCTGGCAGAGCCGAAGATGCTCACCGCCGGACGGATGCGGCTGAGTCGCTCGAAGCCTTCCACGAATTCGGCCATGATCTGAAAGACGCGCCAGGATTCGCGGCTCAGCTCCGTGTTGGCGGCAGGTGTTTTTGGACGGCTGCTGGAAAAATCGTTCATGCTTGGGCTCTCTGGGGTAGAATTCCCGCCCCTGTTTCAGGCGATGGTTCCAACTATAGGGCATGAACGATCTCAATCCAAGACAAGCCGAAGCAACAGCCTATCTCGATGGACCGCTGCTGGTGCTGGCCGGCGCAGGCTCAGGCAAGACCCGGGTCATCACGCGCAAGATCGCCCACCTGATCAATACCGTTGGCATGGCGCCACATCACATTACCGCCGTGACCTTCACCAACAAGGCTGCCCAGGAAATGAAGGCCAGGGTAGGTGAACTGCTGCAGGGCAGCAACAGCCGCGGCCTTGGCATCTCCACCTTCCACACGCTGGGACTGACCCTGCTCAAGCGCGAACACAAGGCGGCAGGACTGCGTCCCGGCTTCACCATCCTGGACACTCAGGACAGCGAGCACCTGATCCGCGAGATCCTGCTCAAGGACGAGCCGGACAACGAGGCCATCCGCCAGGCCCGCTGGCAGATCTCCCAGTGGAAGAACGACCTGCTCACACCGGAAGCCGCCATGTCCCGTGCTGAAAATGACCTTGCACTGCGCCACGGACAGATCTATGCCGCTTACCAGCGCACCCTCGGTGCCTACAATGCCGTGGATTTCGATGACCTGATCCAGCTCCCGGTCAGGCTGCTGCAGGAAAACGCGGATATTCTGGAGCGCTGGCGGCACAGGATCCACTATCTGCTGGTGGACGAATATCAGGACACCAACAGCTCCCAGTACGAACTGGTGCGCCTGCTGGTGGGACCGCGGGGCGCGCTCACCGTGGTGGGCGATGATGACCAGTCGATCTACGCCTGGCGTGGTGCCCGTCCCGAGAACCTCGCCAGGCTAAAGGAGGATTTTCCCCGACTCCGGGTGGTCAAACTGGAACAGAACTACCGTTCCACCGGCCGCATCCTCAAGGCTGCCAACCGGCTCATCGCCAACAACCCTCACGTATTCGAGAAAAGCCTGTGGTGTGACCTCGGACCGGGCGAGGAAATCCGCGTATTCCGCTGCCGAGATGAAGAAAATGAAGCCGAACGCGTGGTGTCGGAGATCATCCACCAGAAAGTGATGCACAGGCGCGACTACGGCGACTGCGCCATTCTCTACCGGGGCAACCACCAGTCCCGCATCTTCGAGAAACTGCTGCGCCTGCACAATGTGCCCTACTTCATCAGTGGCGGCAGCTCCTTTTTCTCGCGCACCGAGATCAAGGACATCATGGCCTACCTGCGCCTGCTGGCCAATCCCCAGGACGATGCCGCTTTCCTGCGTGTGGTCAACACGCCGCGACGGCAGATCGGCCCGGGTACACTGGAGCAGCTGAGCAGCTATGCCAGCGACCGCGGGATTCCCCTGTTCGATGCCATCGATGAAATGGGACTGGCGGAAAGGCTCAAGCCTGCCGCTGTCAGCCGCCTGCGGGAATTCAGCCAGTGGATCCGGCATCTGTTACGCCTGGCCCATGAAGACAACCCGGTCAGTACCGTGCGCGAACTGCTGGGAGACATGAATTACGAAGCCTGGCTGTACCAGACTTCGCCCAATGACAAGGCGGCGGAGCGCCGCACGGAGAACGTGGCGGAGCTGCTGGATTGGCTGCAGCGCCTGCACGAGGACGAAATGCGCGGCGAAAGCCTGGCAGAGATGATCAGCCACCTGGCCCTGATGGACATACTGGAACGCCAGGACGAGGACAGCGCCGATAATCGCGTCAGCCTCATGACCCTGCACGCCGCCAAGGGGCTGGAATTTCCCTATGTCTTTCTGGTGGGCATGGAAGAAGAGCTGCTGCCCCACCGCGTCAGTATCGAGGAAGACAACATCGAGGAAGAACGGCGCCTGGCCTACGTGGGCATTACCCGCGCCCGCAAGGTGCTGCACATCAGCTTTGCCCAAAAGCGCCGCAAGGGGGGGGAAGTGGTGGATTGTGAACCCAGCCGCTTCCTGCAGGAACTCCCCGAAGAAGACCTGGCGTGGGAAGGCCGGGACAGCAAGGAATTAGCCGAAGAAAAAAAGGCCAGGGGGAAATCCCACCTGGCCAGTCTCAAGGCAATGCTCGAATAGCAGATCAGATCACTGCTTGGTCAGCCATTCGGCGATGCTCTTCATTTCCTCTTCGCTGACACCGGCGATGATGCCCTTCATCATGGCAGTCTGGCCATTGGCGCGGGTGCCGCTCTTGATGTCCTTCATCTGCGCCAGCAGGTACTCGACACTCTGGCCGGCGATTTTCGGGTAGGTATCCATGGGCGTGGTCTTGCCATCAGCGCCATGACAGCCGCCACAGCCTTTGGACTGGAACAGCGCTGCACCAGGGTCAGCAGCGGCAGCCGCGG
>NZ_JBHNMF010000117.1:0-8136 GCF_048562965.1 Thiolapillus sp.
AAGTTGTTGCGTAGTGCTTGGTGACCAGGACGGCTGGGGCACAAATAGGTTGTCAAAGGCTGAGTCGATTTTGGGGACTGGGATGTCCCAAAATCTATCACGAGGCCGAAGACACGCTTGTGATCTTCAGGGTATTCTTGTTGGCGCTCACAGTGCCGTCGGAGCCCAGGCCATAGAACAGGCACTGGATGACACCCTGCATATCCGCGTTGCGCACCCCTTTGTCCCATTCCAGGCTGGTATGGGACACATCGTCATGAATACCGATGGTGAACTGGTTCTTTGGATTGTCTGCAGCAAGATTGCCAAATACGGCACGGATCATGCCCGGCGTGAATTCCTTGGAGGAGAGACCATAGCGGCCGCCCAGGATGAGGGGCAGACTGCTGAACTTCCCACCTCCCGTCGCCACATGCTCGGCAAAGGCTGTGACCACATCCTTATACAGGGGCTCGCCGCCTGCACCCGGTTCCTTGCAGCGGTCCAGCACCGCGATGCCCTTGACGGTTGCCGGCAATGCCTCGAACAGATGACGGGTGGAAAAAGGCCGGTACAGCCGTACGCGCAACAGCCCCACCTTTTCTCCCTGGGTGAGCATATCCTCAACCGTTTCCTCCACGGCTTCGGCCCCCGAACCCATGAGTACCACCACGCGCTCGGCATCGGTGGCCCCGAAATAATCGAACAGGTGATACTGCCGCCCCGTGAGTCCGGCAAACTGATCCATGCACTTCTGCACCACTTCAGGCAGCGCTTCGTAGTAAGGATTGACCGTCTCCCTGCCCTGGAAATACACATCTGGATTCTGTGAGGTGCCACGCAGTACCGGCTTGTCCGGCGTCAGAGCGCTGGCGCGATGTTCTACCAGATAGTCGTTTTCGATCATGCTGCGGATGACTTCATCATCCACCAGATCCACTTTCATCAGTTCGTGGGAAGTGCGGAATCCGTCGAAGAAATGCACGAATGGCAGGTGCCCGCACAGGGTCGATGCCTGGGAGATCAGGGCCATGTCCATGGCTTCCTGCACAGATCCGGACGCCAGCATGGCAAAACCGGTCGCACGGGTCGCCATGACATCGGAATGGTCACCGAAAATGGACAGCGCTTGGGCCGCCAGGGAACGGGCCGCCACATGGATGACCACCGGTGAGAGTTCACCGGCGATCTTGTACATATTGGGGATCATCAGCAGCAATCCCTGGGAGGCGGTGAACGTGGTGGTCAAAGCCCCCGCCTGTACGGCGCCGTGCACGGCGCCCGATGCGCCCCCTTCGCTCTGCATTTCGATGATCTCGGGAATCCCTCCCCAGATGTTCTTCTTCCCCTGCGCCGACCATTCATCTGAAAACTCACCCATGGGAGACGCCGGCGTTATGGGGTAAATGGCAATGACTTCATTGGTCTTGTGCGCGATATGCGCCGCTGCCTGGTTGCCATCGAGAGTAATTTTTTTTGCTGTCATCGGGTCATTCCGAATTTATGGGAAGATGGCTACATTCTGTACCACAACATGACATAGACCAAGCACTTTTCCGGTCTCCTTGAACGGAAGACTC
This sequence comes from Thiolapillus sp., assembly GCF_048562965.1. Lineage (NCBI taxonomy): Bacteria > Pseudomonadati > Pseudomonadota > Gammaproteobacteria > Chromatiales > Sedimenticolaceae > Thiolapillus > Thiolapillus sp. The sequence goes on from NZ_JBHNMF010000117.1 coordinate 1,560, forward strand.
CCAATTCTTGACAGGAATCAACATGCAGATAGCTACCGCCCCCGGCAGTCACTGGCTGATCACCGCACTGGAGATCATGTCCGCACTTTTTATCTTCCTCATCGGTCTGCTGGCCCTGTGGGTGGTGATCACATTCATCACTGATATCAGCCAGACCAGACAGGCTATACGGCGAAACTACCCGGTCATCGGCCGCTTCCGCTACCTGTTCGAGAAACTGGGCGGATTCTTCCGCCAGTATTTCTTTGCCATGGACCGGGAAGAACTGCCTTTCAACCGGGCACAGCGTACCTGGATCTACCGCGCCGCCAAGAATCTCAACAACACCGTGGCATTCGGATCGACCAGAGACAACCGCACACCCGGCAGCATACTGTTCGTCAACACACCCTATCCCACCCTGGGGGAAAACGCCGCGCCGCCGGTACCTGTGACCATCGGCAGGGAATGCCGCATACCCTATGTCGCCTCATCTTTCTTCAATATCTCGGGGATGAGCTATGGCGCACTTTCAAAGCCCGCCGTGCTGGCCCTTTCCATGGGCGCGAGAAAGGCCGGCATCTGGATGAACACCGGAGAAGGCGGCCTCGCCCCGTGGCACCTGCAGGGTGGCTGCGATCTGGTCTTCCAGATCGGCACGGCGAAATGGATGACGGCAAGCTGGTGAGTATCGCCGCCCACGAGCAGGTGCACATGTTCGAAATCAAGCTCAGCCAGGGCGCCAAACCGGGGAAGGGAGGCATACTGCCCGCCGAAAAGGTCACCCGGGAAATCGCCGAGATTCGCGGTATCCGGGAAGGCTGTGCTTCCATCAGCCCCAACCGTCACCCGGACATCAGCAATGACGAAGACCTGCTCAACATGCTGCTGCATGTGCGCAAGCTTACCGGCAAGCCGGTGGGCTTCAAGACGGTTATCGGACACAAACACTGGCTGGATGAACTGTTTTCCCTGATACGGGAAAAGGGCATGGCCTATGCCCCGGATTTCATCACCCTGGACGGTGCCGAAGGTGGCACCGGCGCATCCCCAATGCCGTTGATCGATGCCGTGGGCCTGCCACTGAAGGAAAGCCTGCCACTGCTGGTCGACAAGCTGAATGAATACGGTCTGCGGGAGCGTATCAGGGTCATCGCCTCGGGCAAACTCATCAACCCGTCGGATGTTACCTGGGCCCTGTGCATGGGCGCGGATTTCATTGTCTCCGCCAGGGGCTTCATGTTCACTCTGGGCTGCATACAGGCACTGCAATGCAACAAGAACACCTGTCCCACAGGCATCACCACCCACGACAGAAAGCTGCAGCGGGGCCTGGACCCTGAGCTCAAATCCACCCGGGTCGCAAGCTACGTGAAAAACATGATCTACGAGGTCGGTATGATCGCCCACGCATGTGGTATCTCGTCACCCAGGGAATTCAGGCGTCACCATGCACGCGTCGTTCAGGAAAACGGACTTTCCCTGCCACTCCAAGCGTGTCTTCGGCCTCGTGATAGATTTTGGGACATCCCAGTCCCCAAAATCGACTCGGCCTTTGACAACCTATTGGTGCCCCAGCCGTCCTGGTCACCAAGCACTACGCAACAACTTCGCAAGCTCGTTGCTGCTCCGTACTTGGCTCCCAATGACTGGACGCCGCGTTCGGAGGCCTACTTTGTTTTCCCTCTGGCGCAAGGCACGCCGGGAAAACAGTGCGGCCTCGCGGCTACTGGGGTCTACCAGCCTTCGCTTCGCTCTCCATGGCTGGCAGCGGATGAGCTGTTCCCGCCAACCATACCGGCAGACGGCGAGCAATGATGACAATCAGCGGCGTTGCTGACGAAGATAGTTGGAACGACTGCGTGACGCCGGGCGGGCATCGGGAAAGATGTGGGGCGCCAGTTCCTCCAGCGCACGCTGGTAGACCTTGCGCTTGAAATAGATGACCTCTTTGACGGGATGCCAGTATTGCACCCAGCACCAGTCATCGAATTCCGGCTTTTCGGAACTGTCGAGACAGAAACCGCTTTCGTCACACACGACCTGCAGCAGGAACCAGCGCTGCTTCTGTCCGATGCACAGGGGGTGTGTATTGCGCCGGATGAATTTTTTTGGCAGCCGGTAGCGCAACCAGCGTTTGGTGCTGCCCAGAATCTTTACATGCTGTGGCTTGAGGCCTACCTCCTCCTCCAGCTCACGGTACATGGCTTCTTCTGGCGATTCACCTTCCTGTATGCCCCCCTGGGGGAACTGCCAGGCATCCTGACCGATACGACGCCCCCAGAACAGCCGGTTTTTGTCGTTGACCAGTATGATGCCCACATTCGGTCTAAATCCATCCCTGTCTATCACGGGATTGTTCTCGTTCTTTAATCTTTCATTACCTGCATTTTTCCACATCCTGCAGGAAGTCCGCAAGCAGATTCAGCGGCAGCTATGCAAAAAGCCAAATTCACCTCTTTTCACCGCAAAAAAGCTCAAAAGCAAGCAAGAACCTGCTTTTTCAGCTATTGCATGGAATGCAGCGCGATGCGGTTTCCTTCGGTATCCAGACAGACGGCCATGTGTCCATACTGCTCACTGATGAGGGTCTTGGGGATCAGAACCTTGCCGCCCGCCTTTTCCACCTTGCCCAGTTCGTTGCTCAGATCACCACTGGGCACGTTGAAGTAAACCAGCGCGCCGTCCACCGAAGGCCGGTAGAATTCCCTGTTGCAAACCAGCGCCCCATGGCGCCAGGACTTTCAGGGTGCATGGGGAACCAGACCATGTCGATGACATCCATCTTGTGTCTTTCCATGGAATAACCAAAAACGGCACTGTAGAAGCGGATTGCCCGATCCATGTCTGATACCGCTATTTTGAACCAGCCGACAGGGTTTAATGCATTGCTCATGACTTCCTCCGTGTTGAAAATACGCTGCTATCCGTTTGATCCCTGTCGGGAGGGCCATCTGACAGCGCTTTTCCTGCTTTCCTTCTGTTACCGGTAACCGTGCCGGTATAGACCGATTCTAACGCAACCGGCCAGCAACACATAGCGCGGCCCTGAACATTGAAAACACTTTCCGGTATAGTGCTGCCCAAATCCATCATTTGACTGCAAATCACTATGGCACTGGTGCTCTTCGACCTGGACAATACGCTCCTGGCAGGCGATTCGGACTATCTCTGGGGGGAATTTCTCAGTGAGAAAGGACTCGTTGATCCTGCCTTCTACGCTGCGGAGAACGAACGTTTCTATCAGGAATACAAGGATGGAAAACTGGATATCTTCGAGTTTCTGGCATTCTCCCTCAAGCCTCTGAGCGAGCACAGTATGGATGAACTGCAGCAGCTGCATAAGCAATTCATGGAAGAAAAAATCCATCCCCTCATTTCCAGCGACGCACGGATGCTGGTGGACATGCACCGCAAACGTGGCGATGACATGCTGGTCATCACAGCCACCAACGCCTTTGTCACTGCCCCCATCGTGCAGGCTTTCGGTATCGATAACCTGATCGCCACCGAACCGGAGATCAGGGAAGGCCGTTACACGGGCAAGGTGTCAGGTATCCCCTGTTTCCGTGAGGGCAAGGTACAACGGCTGAACGAGTGGCTGGAGGCCCGCGATCTCAACCTGGGCAACTCCTGGTTCTACAGCGATTCCCACAACGACCTGCCTCTGCTCGAAAAAGTGACCCACCCCATCCCCGTGGATCCTGACACATCTCTGGCGGCCACCGCCGAAGAAAGAGGCTGGCCCGTGCTGCATCTTCACCATGCCCCGCCATCCGCTTAGAAAAGCATTGCCACTGCTGCTCCTGCTGGTTCTGCTGGCAGCTGTTTGTCTGACTCTTTCACTGATGATTGGCAGTGTGTCGATTCCCGCCAGCGATCTGTGGTCACTGCTCTGGCATGACGATGGCAGCGTGCAATACCGCATCATTCACGAGCTGCGGCTGCCCCGCACACTTTCTGCCTTCGGCGTCGGCGGTGTACTGGCATTGGCAGGGGTGCTGATGCAGGCACTGCTGCGCAACCCCCTGGCCGACCCCTATATTCTGGGCGTAAGCGGCGGCGCAGCCGTCGCCGTGCTCGGCGCCATGTTACTGGGTCTGCCACTGGCCTGGCAGGCACCCATGGCCCTCGGGGGTGCCCTGGCAAGCACCTTGCTGCTGTTCGCCCTGGCCCATCACGGCAACTGGAACACCTCCCGCCTGCTCCTCACCGGCGTGGTGCTGGCGGCAGGCTGGGCAGCCCTGATCAGTTTTGTGCTCAGCCTCAGCCCGCCCATGCAATTGCCGGGTATGCTCTTCTGGCTCATGGGAGACCTGAGTGATGCGCTGCACCCGGGGCTTCCCCTGGTCATCCTTTTCATCGGCCTGGTCATCGCGCTGTGGCTGTCACCTGCACTGAACCTGGCCCTGCTGGGAAGCCGGCGCGCAGCCGCACTGGGCGTGGAGATTCGCCATCTGCATATCATGATTTATGTGCTTGCCTCCCTGCTGACCGCCGCCGCAGTCAGCATCGCCGGCGCTATCGGCTTCATCGGCCTGATCGCTCCGCACATGCTGCGCCTGCTGGCAGGCAGCGACCACCGCATTCTGGTGCCCGGCGCTGTACTCATCGGAGGCAGCCTGCTGATGCTGGCGGACACAGCTGCCCGCACAATGATCGCTCCCATGCAGCTGCCCGTAGGGGTACTCACGGCCCTGTTCGGGGTACCTGTTTTTCTGCTGTTGCTGAACAAGAGCTACGGTGGACGATCATGAGCCAGCCACTCCTGACGGCCGAAAAACTTGCACTTTCCATCGGCAATATCCGCATCACCGAAGCGCTGGACCTGTACATAGTCGCGGGCAGCTGCTGGGGCATACTCGGCCCCAATGGCGCAGGCAAGACCACACTGCTTCATACCCTGGCCGGACTGCGCCCCCCGGATACCGGCGCCATCCGCTACAGCGGTAAAGCAGTTGCGGATTACAGTCCCAGGGAACTTGCCAGAGAACGGGGGCTGCTCTTCCAGACCGAACTCAGTGGCTTTCCCGGTACCCTGTTCGAAACCGTACTGGCCGGGCGGCATCCCTATCTTGGCCGCCTGGGATGGGAAAGTCCGCAAGATTTGGAACAGGCTGCAAAAGCCATCGTGCAGACCGGCCTGAAAGGACTGGAAGAGCGCAACGTGCAAACCCTGTCGGGCGGCGAGCGGCAGCGTATGGAAATCGCCACCCTGCTTGCCCAGCAGCCCCGCATAGCCCTGCTGGACGAACCCAGCAATCATCTCGACCCCGGCCAGCAGATCATCATGTTGCGATTGCTGAGAGCACATTTCACGAGCACGGATCGTGCGCTGATGATGGTGCTGCACGACTGCAATCTTGCCATGCGTTTCTGTGATCATTTACTATTGCTCAAAGGCAACGGCGAGCACCGTGCAGGTTCGGTCAAGACGCTCGCAACCGCCGAGAATTTGTCCTGGCTCTACGGACACCCGGTAACACTGGAGCAGATTGCCGGCCATGCCTGCCTGCATTTCCGCTAGCTGCACAGCCTCCGGTCAACAATACAAATGGAGTTCCCATGCCACACCCTTTCCTGAAAATCACTGCCATTGCGGTAACTGCCCTCACGCTGACAGCCTGTGTCGATGAGTATTACAACCAGGGTGAAAGCTATAAGAATGACGGCTATTATCCACGCCCCGGTTACTATCCACCTCCCCACGAATACTATCCGCCCTACGATTATGATGCCCCCAGGAAATCACTGGTAAAGAACTGCCAGGGAAAGGTCAGGGAAAAAGTCAGGAAGCGCATCGGTTACAACGCCAAGATCGATTGGGGAAAGACTGACATCTACAACAGTGCCCGTCATGAAGCCACAATCAACGGCAAGGGCAAGGCGCGCAACAACGGCAAGAAACATCAGCTCTATTACACCTGCATCATGAACCGCGAAGATGCTTTCGTACGCAGCGCACGCATCGAGCTGGACAATGACGGTCACGATACAGGCAACGGCGGCACCGACTGGAACCGTGAAGCCGCGCGCGCCTGCCATGAGCGCATCCGCCAGAAGGCACAGCGTAACATTCATCAGCAGTTCAGCCTGGAATTTACCGGTCAGCGCCTCACCACACCGGCAGAACGCCGGCGCCATGTCACCGGTGAAGCACGGGTGAAGGTATCCGGGGGCAGTGGAAAAATCGCCTATGACTGCAAGGCACACGTCAATCCGCTGCGCATGGACAGCGCCAGCTACCGTTGGACCAGACCTCTTCCGTCAGCGAACAGCAGCAGCAATCATGCGGAAGCCAAACGGCAGTGCGAAAGGCACCTGAACGACAAACTGCGGTCCAAGGGTTACAAATACATTGGCATTGTTTCTGAAAGCGTCCACAACCTGAAACATGACAAAAGACAGGTGATGCTGAAGATCAAGGCAATGAAAAACAACAAGCGGGTGGTGGAAACCTGGGAATGCCGCATCAATCCACGGACAGGCAAGCTGTTCAAGTTAAAGAAGGCGGGATACTAGTTAGTTCCCGTCTATAAATGCCAAGTCATTGAAATTCAATTGAAAAACCGAAAAAAGACGATGAGAAATCCGGTGC
>NZ_JBHNMF010000118.1:0-8102 GCF_048562965.1 Thiolapillus sp.
ATTAACCCGGCGACCAAATATGTCGCCCTCAGTGCTTCAAACAGGACGCGTATCAAGGCGCGGCTTGCAGGCAATGGCAAGCCCTTGTCAAAAGCCGCAACACAGATACGCGTCCTGTTTGAAGCACCTAACGAATTGATAATAAAATGAAAGGCCACCCTGACTGCGCTGGTGGACTGCGTTATCAACACTTGCTGTAGAATGGCTACAGCGACGCGTTGATGCCTTGCCACCAACGCAGTCAGGGTGGCTGAGGACGATATATTTGGTTGCCGGGTTAATAACCTTTAGCCTGGCTCTTTTCCTGGGAAGAAACATTTATGCGCAATACAAGCTGGCGGATTCTAGTGGCAATGCTTCTGTCATGTATTTCTCTGGGGCTGGCTGCTGCGGGTGATGCGACATCGGAAGATCATGTCGCGGGCGTCAACGCCTCGCTGCTGAATTCCGAACTGGCCAATGTGCAGGCGAAGGAAGGCGTGTCGGCAGAGCAGCTGAAGGCGATCTCCTCCATCTATGATGAAGCGAAGGACTGGCTGTCCCAGGCCGACCGCTACAAGAGTTCGACGCGGCAGTTTATTGCCTCCCGTACCAGCGCGCCGCTGAAGGCAAAAGGTATTCGAGAGAGTCTGCGCGAGATTTCGGAAAAAAAGCTTCCCAGGGCCAGCCAGTACAAGAACAAATCCCTGGAAGAGCTGGAACAGCTGCTGGAGACGGAAAAAGCCACTCAGGCGGCCAAGGAGGCGCGGGTGGCTGAGCTTGCGCACCTGGTTTCCCTGGAAGCCAACCGCCCGGATGCGGCACGCAAACAGCTGGAAGCATCCAACAAGCAACTGGATGAATTGCGCGACAGTCTCTCGACCCAGGCATTGCCTGTTGATTCGCTAGCCCTGGCTCAATACCGGCGCGATCAGGCGCGTATGCTGGCACTCAAGAACCAGGTTGCCATGCTGGAGCAGGAGATGCTGTCCCACCCGGCGCGCCTGGCACTGAGCAAGGCGCAGCTGGAGCAGGCAGAAGCGGAAGCAGCACTGGCAGGCCGGCAGGTGAGTGTGCTCGAAGATCTTGTCAATCAGCGCCGCAAGAAAGAAGTCGAACAGGTCAGCAAGGTGGAGGCTGAGAAGGAGCAGGATATCACCGAGAAATATCCGGCACTCAAGGGCATTGCTGCGGAAAACGCCCGACTGGGAAAAGAGCTCAAGGAAACCACCCAGGCTCTGGAAAAAGCCAGCAAGCGTGACAATGATCTGCGCAATCAGGCGCAGCGCATGGAGGCAGAATATCGCAGCACCCAGCGAAAGGTGGAAATAGCAGGTTTGCGTGAGGCGCTGGGGCAGGTGCTGCTTGAACACCGCAAGAATCTGCCGGATCCCCGCAAGTACAAAAAACAGGAAGCGCGTCTGAGGAAGCATGTCACCGAAACCGGCTTGCGCCAGATCCGCTACAGGGAATTGCTTCGCCGCGAGAATGCGCTGGAACCGGATCCGGAGATCCTGCTCAAGGATGTGCCTGAAGCACAGCGGTCTGAGCTGCTTCCACACCTGAAACAGTTGCTCGAGCGTAAACGCCAGTTGCTGGAGAAGCTGGTAGCCACGGATGAAGCTTATCTGCGCGCATTGAGTGAGCAGGAAGTCATGCTGCGGCGCGTGCAGGACATTCTTGGCGCTTATGATGGTTTTCTGGCCGAACACCTGCTTTGGGTGAGAAACACTACGGTGATCGGGCTGGATGACCTGAAAAAGATCCCCGGCGAGTTGCAGACGCTGCTGAACCCGAATGCCTGGTATGAGGTGGGCAGAAACTTTGTGGCACAGCTACCCAATGCCTACCTTTTCCACCTGATGCTGGCGCTGGTGCTGGCGGCTTTCTGGCTGCGCAGGCACGTCCGCTCAGCACTGATCCGTGCGAGTGAGGCAGTGGGCAAGCCTGCGGGCGGTAACTTTTCTGCCACACTGAAAGCACTTTTCTACAGCATGCTGTTACCGGTTGCACCGGTGCTGCTGATGCTGCTCCTGGCCTGGCAGCTGAAGCAGGGAACGGTGGTCTCGCCGTATGCCGATGCGTTGGCAGAGGCGATGTACTGGGCCGCGAAGCCTGTGTATTCTCTGTTGCTGCTGCGGGCGCTGGCCTGTCGCCGCGGTGTCCTAGAGGCGCATTTCCGCTGGCGACTGGCCAGTATCCAGCGCTTGCGCAAGGCCATCAATTTCCTCTTGGCGACCTTCATTCCCGCTTCCATGCTCACCATTGTTCTGGTGAATGTGGAAAGCAGCGGGTTGGCTGGAATCCTGCTGAAGTTTTCCTTCATGGCTGCCGCTCTGTCGCAGAGCTTTTTCGTGTACCTGGTTTTCCATGCGAAAAAGGGCGTGATCGCCAGTTACCTGAAGCAGCATCCCGACAGCTTTCTTCGCAAATCACGCTGGCTGTGGTTTTCCCTGGCGGTAGTAATACCCGTGTTACTGGTGATCCTGTCCCTGATGGGCTATGTGTATACGTCGGCCACGCTGCTCAACCAGGTGATCAACACGCTCTGGCTGGCGGCAGGACTGGTGCTGCAGCAACTGGCCGAGCACTGGCTGCTGCTCAGCCGGCGGCGTATCGCCTATCAGGCTGCAGTGGAAAGATACAAGGCCATGGCCGAGAACAAGCCCGACGAACATGCGCCGGAAGGCGAGAAGGAGGTGGAGTTCAAGGAGCCCAAGGTCGACCTCGTAACCCTGAGCAAGGCGAGCCGCAAGCTGCTCAACGCGGCCATCCTCATCGCCGCAGTTGTGGGGCTGTGGCTGATCTGGTCCGAATCGCTTCCTGCCCTGGTGGTGCTGGATACCATACCGCTGTGGCAGCATACGGCGATGGTGAACGGCGTGGAGACCAGGGTGCCAGTCACATTGGGCAATCTGCTGCTGGTGGTTGCCATTGCAGTCACCACGCTGGTGGCATCGCGGAACCTGCCCGCCCTGCTGGAAATCGTTTTACTGCAGTATTTCAACCTGTCTTCCGGAAGCCGCTATGCCATGCGCACCCTGACGGGATACCTCATCGCAGCCACCGGCATGGTGCTGGTCTTCCAGGCTGTCGGTGGCAGCTGGAGCCAGATCCAGTGGCTGGTGGCGGCTCTCGGCGTAGGCATCGGTTTCGGCCTGCAGGAAATCGTGGCGAACTTCATCAGCGGCCTGATCATCCTGTTCGAGCGTCCCATCCGTGTGGGGGATTTCGTGACCGTGGGTGACAGTGACGGCACGGTGACGCGTATTCAGATCCGGGCGACCACCATACTGACCCGGGACCGCAAGGAACTGCTGGTGCCGAACAAGGAGTTCATTACCGGGCGGCTGCTCAACTGGTCGCTTTCTGACCAGACCACGCGACTGAAGCTGGCGGTGGGCATCCCCTATGGGGCTGACGTGGAACTGGCGGAAAAGCTCATGCTGGAAGCGGCCGCGGAACATCAGCTGGTACTCGACGAACCCCGGCCTTTCGTCTATTTCCAGAGCTTCGGTGACAGTGCACTGTTGCTGGAACTGCGCTGCGTGATCGATTCCGTCGATTACCGCATTGCCACCCTGAGTGAGCTGCACCATGCCATCAACCGCAAGTTCCGTGAGGCCGGCATGGAGATTCCCTTCCCGCAGCAGGACGTGCACCTGGACGTTCGGGGGCCTCTGGAAGTGAAGCTGCAGCCCGAGTAGATGCTACAATTCCTGCCATGAAAATACTGCTTCCCTTGCTTGTCATGCTGCTGGGCGGTTGCGCCTACCAGTCGCCTTCCTCCAGTTTCTATGTGCTCAGTGCCAGGGCGCAGGCTGCGCAGCCGGTTCAGCCCGGCCTGCTGCTGGGTGTGGGACCGGTGAATCTCGCGGACTACCTGGATCGCAGCCAGATTGTGCGCAGAAACAGTGACGTGAGCCTGAAGATGGACGAATTCCACCGCTGGGCAGGCGATCACGGCAAGAATATCACCACCGTGCTGGCAGAAGACCTTGCACGGATACTCGGCTCCGAAGGCGTGCTTCCCTACCCCTGGAGTTCGTCCCTGGATCTGGATTACCAGGTGCTGGTGGATATCAACCGCTTCGACGCGGCGCCGGACAATCTGATCGTGCTGGATGCCCAGTGGCAGCTGTTCCGCAAGCATCCCGACAGGCTGTTGCAGGTGAAGCGCTCTCATATCGAAACCCGTGCGGCTGATGACAGCCACGAGGCGCAGGTCGAGGCCCAGAGCCAGGCGCTGGCGCAACTGGGAGAGATCATCGCTGCTGCGCTGAAGTCCGCCGCGGGGAATGACTGACCGGGATCTTGTTGTTCGTGTTCATGCCGGACTGAACGAAATCAATGCTGCCGAATGGAACGCGCTGGTAACGGAAAATCATCCCTTCCTGAAGCATGAATTTCTCGCCGCCATGGAAACCCATGGTTGCGTGGGTGAGCACTTCGGCTGGCTTCCCATGCACCTGGCCCTGTACCGCCAGGACCGGCTGGTGGCTGCCATGCCCCTGTACCGTAAGCTCAATTCCTATGGTGAGTTCGTGTTCGATCATGCCTGGGAGGAAGCCTGGCAACGCGTTGGCCTGAGCTATTTTCCCAAGCTGGTTTCCGCCATTCCCTATACCCCTGCCGCCGGTGCCCGCATGCTGATACAGCCCGGCATGGAAGAAGCATGCCGTAATATGTTCCTGCATACTGCCCGGGAACTGGTCACCGAATACGGCGGCAGCGGGGTGCACTGGCTTTTCCCGGAAACAGCTGACCTGGCGTTTCTGGAGGCTCACGGGCTGGTAATACGCAACGATTGCCAGTTTCACTGGCAAAACCGGGGATATGCTGCTTTCGATGATTTTCTGTCCGGCCTGTCGGCGAGGAAACGCAAGAACATCCGCCGGGAGCGCCGCCGGGTAGCAGAGGCTGGCGTGACACTGCGCCGCCTGAACGGTCATACCGCCAGTGAACAGGACTGGGCAGACTTCACCCGTTTCTACAATCGCCTGTTCGACGAAAAATGGGGCATGGCCACCTTCAACCAGGATTTTTTCCAGGCGGTGGCTCGCGCCATGCCGGACCAGGTGCTGCTGGTGCTGGCGGATTTCGAAGGCAGAAGCATCGCCGGTGCGCTGATGTTCGCCAGCGACACCCGATTGTACGGCCGGCACTGGGGCTGTACGGAGGAGATCGACAGCCTGCATTTTGAAGCCTGTTATTATCAGGGCATCGAGTACTGCATCGAAAACGGTCTGCAGGTTTTTGAACCCGGTGCTCAGGGGGAACACAAGGTGGCACGGGGATTCAACCCCGTGAAAACCGCATCGGCGCACTGGGTGGCCGAAGCTGGCTTTGTCAAACCCATACGGCGTTTCGCCCAGATGGAACGACGCAGCATCGGTGAATATATCCGCCAATTGCAACAGCAGACAGCCTACCGGAAGGACAATTCATGAAACCTTATGCCGAATCCTGTGATCAGAACCGCGATCCCATCCTGGAGCAGTTGCGTCCCTTGCTGGTCGCTGCTTCGACTGTGCTGGAAATCGGCAGTGGCACCGGGCAGCACGCCGTTTATTTTTCCACGCACCTGCCGCATCTGCACTGGCAGCCCAGCGATCGCGGTGAGAATCTGCCCGGCATACGGCTCTGGTGTGCTGAGGCGGGCCTGGCAAACCTGAAGGCGCCGCTGGAACTTGACGTTACCCGGCAGCCCTGGCCCGCCATCGAAACAGACGCTGTGTTCTCCGCCAACACGGCGCACATCATGGCCTGGCCACAGGTCGAGGCCATGATGGAAGGCATCGGCAAACTGCTGCCCGACGGGGGGGTGTTCCTGCTGTATGGACCGTTCAACTACAATGGAAGATACACCAGTGACAGCAACCGTCGTTTTGACGGCTGGCTGAAAGCGCGGGATCCCCTGAGTGGTGTCCGGGACTTCGAGTCCCTGGATGAGCTGGCGGGGCAGGTCGGCATGCACCTGCAGGATGATATCGCCATGCCCGCGAACAACCGTATCCTGTGCTGGCGAAAGTCAGGCTGACAACGCCTGCACGACATCGTTCCAGGCCTGCGCCAGGTTGTGACGGTTGTAGCCGCCGCCACGGAGTACCAGCAATCGCTGACAGGGCAGGCTGGAAAGCGCACGGGCCACCGCAGCATGGGTCCGGGGTGACAGGTTCAGATGGGTGATGGGGTCTCCGCCAATGCTGTCGGCCCCCGCCTGCAGGATGCAGAACTCGATATCAAATGATTTCAGAAAGTGTTCTGCCGCAGGCCAAAGCCGGGTAAAAAGTACATCATCCGCTTCCGGTGGCAGGGGAATATTCAGCTTGCGGCCTTTTGCAGCACCCCTGCCGGTTTCCGTGGCGGCACCGGTGCCGGGATAGAGGTAGCGACCGTCCTCGTGGAAGTCCACGAAGATCACTGCAGCATCCTCCTCGAAAGCATAGAACACGCCATCGCCGTGGTGGGCGTCGATATCCACGTAAGCGATGCGCGTGAGGTGATGCTGTTTCTTCAGGTACTCGATGACAATGCCGCAATCATTCACTGCGCAAAAGCCGGCTGCACCGTCACGTCGGGCATGATGCAGGCCGGCAATGGGTACGAAGGCGCGGGCGCATTCACCGGCTATCAGCCGGTCTGCAGCATCGCAGACAGTGCCGGCAACTGTCAGGGAAGCTTCGAACACGCCACGAAAGGCAGGCGTGTCGCCGCCATCCAGGTAGCCTTCACCGCTTTTGGAGCGCTCGGCAAGTAACTGCAGGTAGTCTGGCGCATGAAAGAGCGCCAGCAGTTCGGGATCGCCTTTCATCGGCGGCAGCACCTGGCAATGCTTATCCAGGCCGCGCCGTTCAAATTCCTCCTGGAAGGCGCCCATGCGGTCGGTGCCGAACGGGTGTTCGTCCCCAAATCCATAGCGGGCGAGTTCCGGTCCCAGGTAGACGCAGGTTTGAGTCATATCGGTATTTTCCCCACAGCAGAGAATTCTTTTTGAAGATAGCGCAATCTGCTATGCTTCGCACCCCGGAAAAGCAATCGGGATAGGGAAGTCGACAATATCGGCTATAATTCCCCTTTCCGCCCGTGGCTCAGCTGGATAGAGCGCTGCCCTCCGGAGGCAGAGGTCAGAGGTTCGAATCCTCTCGGGCGGGCCATTTGTATTATTATCAATAGCTTGCGTTCATGTCTTTCGGGCCTGGACTGAAACCATCAAGGGGTGGCGGCCCCGTTTTCCAGGTTGAGGTCATCACGTCATCTGACCGTTAGCCTCAAAGCTCCAAAAAGCCCTCGTTTTTGCTCTGTGCCTTGACTGTGCCCAAATTGTGCCTTCCATTGTTTCTTCGGGTTTCATTGGACAGAAAGGATCAGGATTTTTGACCGCAACCGTAGGCTTCCTCATGACGGGGGGTTCCAACGAGAGTTTCTGACGTTTTCGAGTTGCCTGCAGAACACTGCAGGCCGAATGTTGGCACCGATGCTCCAATTAGTGCGACGCTACTGTGTGCCATTGAGTACCTGGCAATACCTGCACGAAGCGCAGGCTGCCAGTGGTTCCGGTGCATGAACTGCAATCAATCCATCGACATCCTGGGAAAAACTGCCGTTGGGAAGTTCATAGCCCTCTTCCAGAAGGTCAATAGTGCCGTTTTCATGCAGAACCAGCAGGATTTCTTGCTCCCCGTGCTGTACGAAAAAAGGAAACTGGCCAATATTCTGATCCGGGTCAGTAACGTATTCCTGCATGACAGGATAAAGATATTTCATGGAATTTGCCGCCTGACCTCTTGATGAAATTCAAGGAAACAATATCCGCACAAGAAGTACGCTTAAACGTTCATAAAACAATAATATAGAGCCTGTTCTATTGATACAGCATGGCAATAACATGCTGGCATGTGAAACATTGGGCCGCGGGCTAATGATCTCTATTGAAAGTGTTGACTTAAGCGTCCCAAGTGTCCGCGCTTTAATTCACTATTCATACACGAGTCTTCAACTCATTTTGGAATGTAAGCGCCCAAGAATCCACACCTGTTTTCCCCACCTGACCCTGTGCAGACTTTCTCCTGGAATTTCACGACATAGGAGAAATCGATGGACATGTCTGATGCCACCGAAGG
>NZ_JBHNMF010000119.1:0-8091 GCF_048562965.1 Thiolapillus sp.
CTAAGTAAGCTACTTCAAACCAATGCCGTAGATACTTCTCGTTGTTCCCTGTTTTGATCCCCTCCGAAGCATAGGAAACTTCTCCTATGGGCACCGAATCAGAAAACACTTGAAACCAGCAATCTCCAACCCAATAGGTTAAAGGGCTGCCCGGGATTTTGCTAAAATCCTTAGCCGAGGCGCAGTAAAACCACCCGCAATCTGGGTTGCGGATCGCCTCGCGTACCATCTCGGCCTTCTCAGCTTCGTTGCCGCCATCGACCAGTCGCAGATAAGCGCCCCTGTGGTTGGGGTGGTGGCCGTTGGCGAACACAAAGGCGGTGGTAGAAACCACCGCGCCTCCGATGGTGTCAAACCCGCGCTCGCCCAGATGCGCCATTGACAGCAGGGTGGCATTGCCCAACAGCTTGTTGCGCAGTTTTTCAAACGATGACAGGAACATCCACGACTGCATGTTGATCACCGCCATCATACCGATTGGTATGCTTATTTCCAGCGCTCGTTCCATGAACATGGCAAACAGGTCGGATTTGCTGTCGGGATAGTTCTTGCCCGCCCAAGCCTTCAACCGCCCATTCATCCCCTTGCCACCCATATACGGCGGATTAGCAATCACCACATGGTATTTTGGACTCAGGTAATTGGCCTGCCGCAGGATCTTCAACACCTTGTCATGCGTAGCTTTAAGGAACAGTTGTCCGGAAACATCCTTGGCCTCCAGCACCCGAACTATCTCTTCAATATTGGTAAGGTCCGGGCGGATCAGTGAACCAAAATTGTCGGCTTCCTCAAACTGGCGCAGGGTTGTTTGCAATGGCGCAGTAAACAGGTCGCGCCCGATAAAATCCATATACTCCTTCAGCTCATCCTCACCAAACTGGATATTCTCCAGTACACAAATATTGGGCTGCACTTGCTTGCGGAAAAATCGGCGCTGTTTGGCACGGGCCTTCATGGTCAGCGCAAAGGCAGCCAGTTCCCCGGCACGTTCGTCGATCTCGATACCGTAAAGGTTCTTCGTCAGAATCTTCTCCGGGATCTCGGCAGGTTCATAACCCTCCTCTTCACAGATGGTGTAGAGCAGATCGAACGCGTAAGTCAGCATGTGACCGGAGCCGCAGGCCGGGTCGCAGATCTTAATCTCCTCGGGACTGCTTATGCGCAGAAAACCGGACTCTGCCTGTTCTGGCTTGATGTAGTAGTCCATCTGCTCAACCAGACGTGAATCAGGGCGGTTGAGCATCCACAGGCGTCCAAGGGAGTTTTCCACCAGATAGCGCACGATCCAGTGCGGGGTAAAGAGCTGGGTGGCGGCGGGGATATTTTCAGGCGTGATCTTCTTGTTTTTCTTCAGCCCCTCGAAGACCTCATCCTTCTTCTCGGAGATGTAGAACTGGTAGAGCCAGCCGATCACCTCCACATCCTCACAGACATCCGGCGTCATCGCTTCGCGTGTATAGGCGAGGATGGAGTTGCCCGAGAGCAGGTCGTCGGGCATCAGCAATTCGGTGAAATCGGTAATGCGCTCAAACATGAATGGCATCGAACCATGCCAGTAATTGCAGATCGCCACGACCAGCAGCCGGTACGCCTCGGCTTGTGGATCCTGGCTGGGGGTTTTGCCGTCAAGCAGGGCGAAGATCCGTTGCCTGGCCAACTCGTCCACCATGCCTTCATCAATATGGCCCATCTTGGCCTCAGCCAGAATCTCCGGCTGGAACTGCCCCTCGGCAGGCGAAACCACCCCGATTCGGGTATAGCGGTTCACATCCATAAAACGCAGGGCACAAAAGCGGTTAAACCAGATATAAGCTACCTTTTCGATCACCTGCTCCTCACCGTGAGCCTGGATCTGTACTTCCAGCTTCTTCACCGCCTGTGGATGCTCGCGCCGTTCAGGGCTTTCCTGGCTCAGCACGAGATCCAGCTTGTTGGACACCTGCTCGATCAGGTTGCGGCGGGCGTGTTGGGCGAATTTTTTTAGTTTTGAGGTATTCATCTGATTCGCTCTATATCATTGATATCCGGCATGGATTATGAGCCTGTTATGAGTCGTCCCATAAGTTATGAGTCTGGCGCATATTTTATGCATTACGATCATAAAATGCCCCTCTCCTACTTCCATGAAGTATTATTTTTCCTTCTTTAACCAATGACTTAAGTAACTTTGCCGCCTGATCTTTGGTTATTCGGCACAGTTCCATAACATCCCCTCGTTTGATCGAACCATGCTTGTCGATGTACTTCAGTACCATTTGCTCCTGTTGTAATTTGTCAAACCCTGCCTGACGCACATAGGCCGCTTTTTGACCGGTCTGGCGGTATACCTTGGCGCTGAGGGTATAAGTGCGGCCCCGCCCTGTGCCATGCGCCTCGATCAGTCCGGCTTCCAGCAGTTTCTCCAGGGTAGCCCGAACCTCGGGTTCTGTTTTCTGAACCGATACGGTCAAATCCGTAGTGCTCAGCCGCCGTTCCTCGCGGAGCCGGGAGAGAATGATCAGGCTGTCGATGGGCATGGCGCCGCCCGTCTGCTCTTCATGTTGCAGGATCATCTTCAGAAATTCGAGATCGGCCTCGCCGCTTAGCATGCGGACGGTGACGGTGTAAGGGTTGGACTGGCTGTAATCCGGGGCCGGGCGACCATAACGCAGCATGCCCTCGTAGATTCGGTCGATACCACGTCCGGTGCGTTCCGCCAGACCGATGCACTTGATAATATCCGCTAGCAGCGGGTTTCGTGACTGTGGCGAAACGGTCAGCAGGTTTTGCAGGGTGACGCCATCGACGAAACCGCCGGGGCTGGAAATGGATAATCCATCATCACCCAGCATGACATGTACCGCACCCAACCGGGAATAATCCCGATGCACCAGGGCATTGACGAATGCTTCCCGAAATGCGCGCCGGTCATAATTGGGAATGGGTACGCGGAACAGGCCTACCTGAATCTCTTCTTCCTCCACCCGCGCCCGGAATAGCTGCTCGACCTCCTCAAAGGTTTGCAATAATGGTTTGCGGAAAAACTCATTAACCCGGACATCGGTACCGCGCAAAACCTGGAAGGCTACTTCATGCGCGGGAAGCCGTTTTCTAAGGTCTGCTTCCCTGCCGAGTAACAGTAGCCCGGCCACTGTCGGCCGGGTGATGCCTTCATCGTTTATGGTTAAACCAAGTGCCCCGTCCAGTTCATTATCGGCCAAGGATAATAAGGACTGGTCGCCACCATAACGCTGGATTGCTTCGCGGATGCGGTGACGCTCCAGCGGATTCAGCTCATCAACAGTCAGCCCCTGCACAGGCACTGAACTAGGATCCACAAGCCCGAGGGAAGACTGCCGCTGAACAAATTCATGGGGATAAAAAGGAACAGCCTCCGGTTTACCATTGGCCATCAAACGTCTGCGCTGCAGCAAGCCTTCCGAGGTAGATACCAGTTGACGGGATTTGGGTATTTTGATCCAGGCGACAGATCCACCTGGCAGGTCAATTTTTTCGATCCGCACCGATAATGGCGGATTGGTTTTATTGGCGATCAGCGCCGGCAGACCGGCTGTATTGAGATGATTGGCATGCAGGCCGGTGATGGTGCCATCATCCTCGACACCCAGCAGCAGATCGCCGCCTTCGGTGTTTGCCAAAGAAACTATCGCGGCAAGTAATTCCCGATCAGGCAGGCACTTGCTGTCGCTTTTGAACTCGACGGTCAACGACTCGCCCTGTGAAATGAGATCTTCTATCTCATGGCAGCTCATATCTGTATCCGTTTGCCCACCTTGATCTCACGCAACAAGGCCTCGCGCAGTTGTTGCAGATATTCATCGACATCCGCTTCATCCGCCAACCAGGCCTTGTCAAACGCCACCCTGATTTTTCGCGTCGAAATATATTCGACCTTTGGCTCTGCTACGCGGGATTTTGGCTTTTCCTCATCTGCTTCAACAGGTTCCGGTTTCGGGGCAGCCATTTCGACCATGTTCGCCAGCAGTGTTTGATAGCCCTGCTCTTCGAAGTAGCGCAGGGAGTCGTTGATGACTGCAATCAGCTTTTGTAGATTGATGTGGTCGATCAGTGCCTTGTATGGCAAGTCCAGCTCTGCTGCCCGTACTTCGGGGAGTTTTTTATACTCATCCATGCTCTGCATTCGGGTTTGCATGGCATCGAGCTGCGTTATGGCCTGCTGGCGCACTACGCCCACTTCCTTATCAATTTTCTGCTTCAATGTATCCAGGTGGGTTTTGAGCTGCTGGATGCGGCTGCCCTTGAAGCAGGCGGGATCATTCAGCACAGCACGGATCTGATCGGCTTCATCGCCCTTGATGTGAATGAGATTGGATTCTTGTTCCTTTAGATAGCGCTTTGCATCCTTGTAGATTTGGGCTTGGTTGCCTCCCATGAACTTCTGGACAGGTCCGATGAGGCCTTCCTTGAGATCCAGCAGTTCATCTTCCTGTTTTCCCAGTTCGGTCAGGAACCAGGTGTAAGGCTTGCCCACTATCTCCTTGAGTTTGCCCAGTTCGGGGCGAAGGACGCTGAGGAACGTAAAATCGTCTGCTTGGGCCAACAGGCGTTCGAGGCTGTTCACCAGCCCGTCAAAGGCTTCTGCCGTCTCCTTGCCCAACGCCTTGGCTTCCGTGCTCTTTGGAGGCGCATCGAAAAAGTCTTCAAAAAACTCGCGCAGCTTGCGCACCTGGGATGCGGTGAACTCCACCTGGGGTTCCAGCACCACATTGCCGTGCTCCCGGCTGTTCAGCAGAGCATCGCGCAACGGGTCTTCTTCGAGGATGTCGCTATCGCTGCGCAATTCCAGTTTCCCGCGGGTGCTGAGCATGGCGACCGTGCACAGAATGGCGGCGTAGTACCAGCCATAGGGTTTGCGCTCGAACTTTTCCAGCGTGGATTTCAGGGTAGTCCGAACGCCACCCCGCTGGTTGCTCTGAATAAATGCCAGTACTTCCTGCTCTTGCTCGGAAAGGTTGTCTCCCAGGTCAAGTCCACTGCCTTCAAGATAGCGGGACAGATCGATTTCCTTGTACTCGATTCCCCGGAGCATGGAGAGATTGGGATAGGTACGCTCGATCAGCTCGTAGAAGCCCTTGGTGATGCGGGATTGAGGGTCTTCTCCGCCGACATCCACATCGGCTCCTGCCACGATCAACCTGGCCTGGCCGAGCAAGGTCTTTACGCTTTGCTGGATATCGGCATAACGCTCCTGGTTGCGCACACCTTTGTCAGACAGTATGCGCCGGATGGCATCCTGCTGGGTGGTGGAGATATTCTGGCGGATGTACTTTTCAGTTTTCTTGTACATGCCCAGGTCGCGAATCAGTCGCTCTTCCGCGGGCATGATGACCAGCAGCTCCTCTCTGCCCATGCTTTGCATACGCAGGATATCCACGGATTCCACTTGTTCATGGAATGGGCTGATGACATGGATGGCCAGTTCCTGCTCCCGGCCATAAAGCCTGTCGTCGAGCTTGCGCGAGAAGGGATAATCCTGCCCGTTTTCGTCATAGCGAATTTTCCGGTTCTTGAGAATGCGGTCGAAGATGATCTTTTCCAGTTCGCCGGCAACATCGGCGGTTTCCACCTCGGTATTCTTGATCTCCTCTTCGACATCCTTCTCTTCATCGGTGAGGTATTCGTAGATCACGCCGGTTCTCTGGATGTAGGTTTGCTGTTCCAGCAGGTTGAGGGCTTCCTCTACCCGTTCGTGAAGCCGGGGAAGATCCTGATCGAAGCTGTCGGTCATCAGTACGCAGAGATTGCGCACCGTGGCCTTGAATTCACGCACATACTTGACCAGAAACAATTCCTTGAGCAGTTGGATGGCGAAAGCATCATCGAGATTGTTTTCTGCCTGGAGTACCGCGCTCTGTATCTGGGATTTCAGGGCAGTGCGGATGCCCTCGAACATCAGGTCGAAAGTGGCAAGCTGCCCGATTTCATGGTCGGCTATCTTTATCGCCACCTGCTGAAACACGCCCAGCATGGAGCGCTCACCCACCGAGCTGTGCTTGCCTTCGAAGGCATTGTGCAGGGAAAGGTTCTGAATGGCCGACTGGAACAGGTCGAACTGATAGGGAACAAAGGGGTAACTGTGGATGAAATGATCCTTGTCCCGGTAATTCTTGTAGGTGGCCGAGCCATCACCAAAGCCGAACAATGTACGGAAATTATTGACCTGGGCATGGTAGAGCTCACTGAGTTGCTCCACGCCTTTTTCATTCTTCAGCAGCAGGCGTTTTTGAATCACTTCAGCCACGTTCTGGCTGGTGAGCTTCATGCGGTTCTTGAAACGCGCCTGTATCTTGGAAAAATCATTCCCCTGTTGATGACCTGTTTCGCCGATCACTGAACTCATGTCTTCCTGGGCGGTGACGATCACCCAAGAGCGGTCTTTGCACTTGGTGGCCAGGCTTTCCGCCACGGTTTGCAGGTTGGTCATGAGTTTGGTATTGCCAGCGATATATTGGCCCACTTCATCCACAAAGAAGTTGAGCCGAAAATCATCACCTTTGCGAAGGATGTAGGCATTGACCTGTTCGGCAAAGTCCTCAATGGAAAGGCGATAATCGTTGCGGTACTTGTCGATGATGCCTTGTATTTGCTCGCCAACCACCTGGCTATAGGCTTCATCGATGGCCTTGGCCATGCGCTTTTCCCGGCGGCGAATCCATGGCCAGTCCTTGCCGGTTCTGGCTTCCACTTCACTGATGAAATCCTGCAACAGGCCATCCTGGTCCAGATCCCGTTCAAACTGGGCGACAAAGGGAAGTTTTCCGTAGTAGCCGCAATGCTCATCGAACACCTTGATGAACACGGCCAGGAGGGCATCCATCTCCTGCTTGCTGATGACATCGGCTTTCTGGTCGATGTTGAAGAGGATACTTTCTGAAGGGATGGCCACTGCCTTTTTCAGGTCACTGCGCAGAATCTCGTTTTCTTTGATTTTTTCTAAAAAAATCCCACGAGCAGTTATATCCTCAACCTCCCAATTTTCAAGCAATAGCGCCAACATTTTGAGCAAATGAGATTTACCAGAGCCAAAAAAGCCGGATATCCATACGCCGTTGGCGCCGGCATAGTTGTTGTAGGCATCCAGGAAGGCTTCCAGGCGTTTTTCCACTTCGTTAGTGATAACATACTCATCCAGTTCCAACCAAAGGCTGGCGTCATCGTCTGCCTTGATCACGCCTTCGATGTTGCGATCGACGGGCTTGTGGAAAATTTCTTTCAGAGCCATCCTGCTTTCCCTCAGATTTCGAAATGGTAGATGTTGAAGGCGCGGTAATACTTGTCATCCTGTAACCGGCCAAAAAGATTCAGTGAAGCGCCAGCTTCCAGGGAATGCGTGTATTCGCCGGGAAAAAACATCAGCGTTGGCTGATCCTTGGCTTCCTTCTGCAGATTATTGAGCACATTGTGCGAGCGAATGTAGGGATAGACCTCGCCAATCCCGGACAGGAACAACACATCGAAGGTTTCGGCGTCCATGCGGGCTCTTATGGCAGGCGTGAGCACAGTTTCCACATCCAGCACCGATTGCAGTTCTTCCTTGAGTTCCTGCTTGCTGATCTTTGGCTCCTCCTCGAGGATCCATTCCCAATCCTCTTCCTTTTTCAGCAACTCGATGGACAGATCATAGAGATTGACCTCAAGCACGGTAATGCCCTTCTTGGCCAGTTTGTTCACCAACTGCTTTTGCAGTCGCTCCATCTCCACGGCTTCCCTGGGGTCATAGGGACAGATAAAGAAGGGGATCTCGTTCCCTAGTCCCTTTTTTTGCAGGAAGCGATCACTGCTTATGGTGTTCAGCAAATGCTCGAAACGATCCGCAACAGGTGCTTTGCTTAGGTCCTTAGGCATCATTGACATCCTTCCGCCAAGGGGAAATGAACCAGCGCCTGGGGCTGATGGGAACACAGCAATTCCCTGAGCCGTACAGTCAAACTGGCAGGAATAATGGTGTCATTCGAGTCGATAATTTGCGCCTCCCGCATAATTCTGAACAGTACCTGACGCTGCTTTTTTCGCGTGGAATCCGTGATTTTTTCCAGTTCAGGGTAAATTTCCATTTTGGCATTGAAAAAC
>NZ_JBHNMF010000120.1:0-8067 GCF_048562965.1 Thiolapillus sp.
CTACGGCAAAGGCATTCGCCCGGACAAAACCCGCAAACAACTCCTCGACAGCATCCGGGAATTCGACCGTAATTTCGAGGTCATCAGGAAATCCACGGATAACCCCGGCGTGCAGGACATGCTGGTTTTTATCGAAATGGCGAAGGATGAGCTGGCCCAACTGGCCAAGCAGCCCTACAACAAGGAAAACGCCTCACTCGTATTGGACTACAGCGAAACCATGCTGGAAGGCAGCTAGGATATCGTGTCCCGGCTGGAGGCAGAATCCAAGCTCAAGAAAGAAGACATCGTCAACCTGGCCGGGCGCCAGCGTATGCTCACCCAGCGCATCGCGAAATACTACATTGCCTATCAGGCGGGCTTCCACGATCACAACACGGTGGATCAGCTGAATACGGCCGTGAAGGAATTCGAGCAGGCCCAGGCCGCACTCATCAAAGCCAAGCGCAATACACCCCAGATCAAGGCAGAGCTGGAAAAGGTTAAAAAACTGTGGCACGTGGTAGCCAAGTTCTACAAGGACGTGGAAAGAGGTGGCCTCCCCGTTATCGTGCTGGCCACCACCGACAACATCATGGCTACCATGAACCAGGTTACTCACCAGTATGTGGAACTGCTGGGCTCCTGAGTCCTGCACATCAATCACTAACCGTTTGGAGTACAAGACATGAATTACACAATTATCAGCGCACTCGTGTTCGGTGTCATGCAGATGCACGGACACGGCACCTTATCAACAGCCACCGCCGGCGAAATCGACCTCGTGGGCAAGCGCCTGGTAGCTGACCGGGATATGGCTGTGGAATGGACCAGAGATGCCAATCTCGTCAAGACCCTGTGCAGCAATGACAGCCCCTTGTGGAAAAGCTTCGACCCGGCTTCCGTCAAACAGGGTACCAGCAGAAGCGCCGCAGAAATCTGTGCCCAGAACGGACTCATGAACTGGTAAGAGGCCAAGGCCTGGATAGGCGTGCTCAACAAGCACGCCTACCTCGGGCACAGCGACTGGCGGCTGCCCCGGATACAACAGAAGGACAGCAGTTGCTCCCTGCACATTCAGGCCGATCAGGCCGGTAACACCGTCAGTCTGGGTCACGGTTGCCTCAACAGCGAACCCGGACACCTTTTCCATGCTTCCCTGGGCAATCCGGTCTATGAGGGTTCGGCATGTCAGGACAATTGTCTGACCAACCACGGTCCTTTCAGCAACCTGTCCGGCAACATGTACTGGACAGATACCGAAATAGCTTTCGATACTTCCCTGGTCGGCGTATTCGATCCCGGCAACGACTGGCAGGATGCTGAAAAGAAAACCTCCGATCTGCTGCAGGTCTGGCCCGTACACGCTTTGTAAACCGCGGGCTGATTGACTGCTGGACATCCCGGATATTGGAGTGTTAACCCGGACAATTTACCGGAATGCGCTTTTTTCCCGGAGAGATTTTCGCTCAGATCGTTAGTGTGGAAATAAGCTTAAGCTATTAATATTGTTGTATTCTGTATGATACAGTTTCGCGCTATGACTGTAGGTCGGGCTTCAGCCCAACAACGGCGGCCACAACGGAGCAATGTCGGACTGAAGTCCGACCTACGGACACGGACTATTCCATCATCAGGGGTGTGACCAGAGGACTCATGAAGGTTAGAACGGCCTGCACCGGAATAACATTCTTTACAGCTGCTTTGTCGTAATCCTCCCCCCCAAAAAAAAGCCCCCTGCCCTGTAAAAGGCCGGGGGCTTTTTGTTCGCGGCAGGTGGCTTACATCATGCCGCCCATACCGCCCATGCCACCCATATCAGGCATAGCAGCTGCGGCCGCTTCTTCCTTCGGCTCTTCCGCCACCATGCACTCGGTGGTGATCATCAGACCGGCGACAGAAGCAGCATTCTGCAGTGCGCTGCGGGTTACTTTGGTGGGATCGAGAATACCCATCTCCACCATATCGCCATATTCACCGTTGGCTGCATTGTAACCATAGTTGCCATCACCATTGGCGACTTCGTTCTGTACGACAGAAGGCTCACCACCGGCATTGGCCACTATCTGGCGCAGGGGCTCTTCCATGGCGCGACGGGTCAGGGTGATACCCACGTTCTGGTCTTCGTTGTCACCACTCAGATCGGCAATGGCGCGCTCGGCGCGAACCAGGGCCACACCACCACCAGGAACGATCCCTTCCTCGACAGCCGCACGGGTAGCGTGCAGCGCATCTTCGACGCGGGCTTTCTTTTCTTTCATTTCCACTTCCGTGGCGGCTCCCACCTTGATCACGGCAACACCGCCAGACAGCTTGGCTAGGCGCTCCTGCAGCTTTTCACGGTCGTAGTCCGAAGTTGTTTCTTCAGCCTGAGCACGGATCTGCTCACAACGGGCTTTGATGTCATCTGCACTGCCCGCACCATCGATGATGGTGGTCTCTTCCTTGGAGATGGTGACCTTCTTGGCGGTACCCAGGTCATCCAGGGTAGCCTTTTCCAGGGAAAGTCCAACCTCTTCGGAAATCACGGTACCACCGGTGAGAATAGCGATATCCTGCAGCATAGCCTTGCGGCGGTCACCGAAGCCCGGCGCCTTCACGGCGGCTACCTTGACGATACCGCGCATGGTGTTCACGACCAGAGTCGCCAGCGCCTCGCCTTCCACATCTTCTGCGATGATCAGCAGCGGACGTCCAGCCTTGGCCAGAGCTTCCAGTACCGGCAGGAGATCACGGATGTTGGAAATTTTCTTGTCGTGCAGCAGGATGAACGGATCTTCCATCTCCACGGACATACTTTGCTGGTCATTGATGAAATAGGGAGACAGATAGCCACGGTCGAACTGCATACCTTCGACCACATCCAGCTCATTGCTCAGAGAGGTGCCTTCCTCGACAGTGATGACACCTTCCTTGCCCACCTTGTCCATGGCATCGGCAATGATGTCACCGATGGCCTGGTCGGAGTTGGCGGAAATGGAACCCACCTGGGCAATGGCCTTGGAATCGGCGCAGGGCTTGGACATGCCCTTGAGCTGTTCAACGGCTGCTTCGACGGCTTTTTCCATGCCACGCTTGAGATCCATGGGGTTCATGCCGGCGGCAACGGCCTTCAGACCTTCGCGAACCATGGCCTGGGCCAGAACGGTTGCCGTCGTGGTACCGTCACCGGCAACGTCAGAGGTCTGGGAAGAAACTTCCTTGACCATTTGCGCACCCATGTTCTCGAACTTGTCGGTCAGTTCGATTTCCTTGGCTACCGATACACCATCCTTCGTGATGGTAGGAGCGCCGAAAGATTTTTCCAGAACGACATTTCGGCCTTTTGGACCGAGGGTTACTTTTACGGCATTCGCCAGTACATTGACGCCGGCCAGCATTCGCTGACGGGCTTCATCACCAAATCTCACTTCTTTTGCAGACATGTTTCCACTTCCTTAATTTCTAAAAATTGATCAGTAACAGGGGACAGCTTCAAACCGATATACATACGGGCGCTGAATCCCCAATCCCGGGAGCGACAGACAATCAGTCTTCGATCACACCCATGATGTCTTCTTCACGCATGACCAGCAGCTCTTCGCCGCCAATCTTGACTTCCGTGCCGGCATATTTGCCAAACAGCACCTTGTCACCCACCTTCACATCCAGGGGACGGACTTCGCCGTTTTCCAGGATCTTGCCATTACCTGCGGCAGTGACTTCACCCTGAATGGGCTTTTCGGTGGCGCTGTCCGGAAGCACGATGCCACCAGGGCTGGTGTGCTCTTCTTCCGTGCGACGGATGACCAGTCGATCATGCAATGGACGGATCTTCATAGATAAACTCCTAAAATATCTTGATTTTGTAGGTTTACGATACGAGAGTACTAGCACTCCCCTGTAGTGAGTGCTAATAATAGGGGCGAAAAAGGGAAAGTCAA
Organism: Thiolapillus sp.; assembly: GCF_048562965.1. NCBI lineage: Bacteria > Pseudomonadati > Pseudomonadota > Gammaproteobacteria > Chromatiales > Sedimenticolaceae > Thiolapillus > Thiolapillus sp. The sequence continues at coordinate 3,903 of NZ_JBHNMF010000120.1, forward strand.
CCCTTGCCTTCCAGAAAAATACGGGTTGGTTTAGCTGGCAGAGCGCTCAAGGTCTTGACGACAATGGAAGCGGTAGTCATGAGGCGGGACTTTCTGAACAGCTCCCGGTCACTATTCCGGCATCAAGCACGCTGAGTCAGTCGTCGTCCCGGCGATACTCGCCCTGGATGATATGAATCTGCTTTACCCCGGCGTCAGGCATATCACCCGACCCGGGGGCAGGTTGCAGATTGCCACTGCGCCTGAGCATGGCCAGAATGAACTTGCGGCGCAAAGGCGGCACCAGCATGAGGAAACCGAAGATATCGGTGATGAATCCCGGGAACAGCAGCATCACCCCGGACATCATGATCATGGCGCCTTCGAGCATTTCCAGCGCAGGTGCCTCGCCCCGCGCCAGGGTGCTCTGCACCCGCGTGAGCACCGACACACCTTGCAGGTGCACCAGATAGGCTCCCAGTATGGCGGTGAAAACACTCAACAGGATGGTCGGCAATGCACCGATCTCGGAACCCACCTCGATGAGCACGTAGAGCTCCACCAGGGGAGCCCCCACCAGTATCAGTAAAAAAATAATTCCCGGATTCATCTTGCATACCTTGGGGCAAATACGTTTAATTCAAGCTTCCGTCTTTCCATCTACACATTCTTGCATGAAAAACACCGAAATGCCGGTCTCTACTCCTGAGCTTTTGCTGGTATTGTGCACCTGTCCGGACGAGAATACCGCTATGCAACTGGCACAAACCCTGGTGGAGAAACGGCTGGCGGCCTGTGTCAGCTTCAACGGCGCCATACGGTCGGTCTATCGCTGGCAGGGAGAGATACAGCAGGATCAGGAAGCCCTGCTGATGATAAAGACCACAAAAAACGGTTGGGCGAAGCTGGAACAAACCCTCCTTGAACTGCATCCTTACGATGTGCCCGAAATTATTGCCGTGCCTATCAGCGCCGGCAGCAAAGACTACCTTAACTGGGTAGGGGAAAACATATGTACCGATTGATCCTATTGTTTTCATTCCTCATACTGTCGCCAGCACTGCTTGCCGACGAGGAACTGCTCAAGCCCGATCAGGCTTATTCCATTTCGGGCGAAGCGGCCGGCGACAGGATCATCGTGCGCTGGGATATTGCAGACGGTTACTACCTTTACCGCAACAAGTTCCGCTTCAAGGCAGACAGCAAGGAAATCTCCCTGGGCAGCCCTGATCTGCCGCCGGGCAAGGTCAAGAAAGACCCTTTCTTCGGCGATATCGAAATCTACCGCAAGCAGGTGGCTGTGGAACTGCCCTACCATATCACCGGCAAAGCGCCCAGCATGCTGGAACTCGAGGCCCGCTCCCAGGGCTGCGCCGACGCCGGCATCTGTTATCCGCCCCATACCCAGAAGCTGCTCATTGCCTTGAACACCCAGGCCGATCTGCCCCCACCGGTGACACCGGCAGCTGCGGCCGACGCACAGGAAACGCTGGTGCAGGTCAGCGGCTCGGAAATCCCCGAAGCCCAATCCAGCCCGGCCGAACCGGCGGCGGCTACACCTTCTCCGCTGGATGCCCTGGGTGCGCTGGGCGACGATCTCGGACTGGAGGACGACGATGGCATCCTGTCTCCGGACCAGGCCTACAGGCCCTTCGTTGAATCGAAAGACGGAAGGAATCTCGATGTTCACTGGGAAATCGCCGACGGCACCTATCTGTATGAAGACAAGGTCAAGGTCAGCATCGATGGCAAGGACGTTTCACTGGGGGCGTTCAAACTGCCTCCTCCCAAGATAAAACACGATTCCATCAAGCCTGACGGCAGCATCGGTGACGTGGCGGTATTCGTGCACAAGCTGGACCTCAGCATCCCTCTGGTCCGCGGCGGCAAGGAGGCCACCGAAGCCACCGTGACCCTGAAATACCAGGGCTGCGCCGAACGGGGTATTTGCTATCCGCCACAAAAGAAGCAGTTCAAATTCCAGCTGCCGCCGGTCTCCCAGGCTGCTGTCCCGACTGCCAAGCCTGCAGTCGCAACCTCTGTAGCGACACCGGCACCAGCGCCGCAACCGGCTCCTTCAGCACCCACCGTGGAAAAGTCCGAACAGGACCAGATCGCCTCCATGCTGGGAAGCAGCAGTACCTGGCTGATTCTTCTGACATTTTTCGGCATCGGCCTGTTGCTGGCCTTCACTCCCTGCGTGTTCCCCATGATTCCCATCCTGTCTGGCATCATCGCCGGGCAGGGGGCCGGCATCACCACCCGCAAGGCTTTCACCCTTTCGGTGGTCTATGTGCTGGCCATGGCCGTGACCTACACCATCGTCGGTGTGCTCGCTGGCATCTTCGGCGCCAGCATGAATCTGACGGCCGCCTTCCAGAATCCCTGGATACTCAGCGCCTTTGCTCTGCTGTTCGTGCTGCTGTCCCTGTCCATGTTCGGCTTCTATGACCTGCAGCTACCTGCCAGCTGGCAGAGCAAACTGAGCGAGATAAGCAACAAGCAACACGGCGGCGAACTCAGTGGCGTGGCCATCATGGGCCTGCTGTCCGCACTCATCGTCGGCCCCTGCGTCGCTCCGCCACTGGCCGGGGCCCTGATCTATATCGGCCAGACCGGTGATGCCGTACTCGGCGGCGCCGCCCTGTTCGCCATGGCCCTGGGCATGGGCGCCCCTCTCGTGGCCATCGGCACATCGGCCGGCAAGCTGTTGCCCAAAGCCGGCAGCTGGATGGACGCAGTGAAAGGCGTGTTCGGCGTGATGATGCTGGGCCTGGCCATCACCATGCTGGAGCGCTTCCTGCCCCCAGTCGTCATCATGGGGCTGTGGGGTGTACTGCTCATCGTCTCCGCCATCTACATGGGCGCGCTGCAGCAGCTGAGCGTGGAAGCCAGCGGCTGGAGCAAGCTGTGGAAAGGCCTGGGCATGGTGCTGCTGATCTACGGCGCCCTGTTCCTGGTAGGCGTGGCCGCCGACGGCAAAGACACGCTGCAGCCCCTGCGCGGCCTGTCCGCTGGCAGTGGAACTGGCGGCGTACCCTCACACCTGCAGTTCAGAAAAGTGAAGAGCGTTGCCGACCTGGAACGCGAACTGGCCATGGCCAAAGCTGCGGGAAAACCCGTGATGCTGGATTTCTACGCCGACTGGTGCATCTACTGCAAGCAGATGGAAAGGAACGTGTTTTCCCGGCCTGATGTGGTTGCCGCCATGAACAACTTCGTGCTGCTGCAGGCGGATGTCACCGAGCAGGATGAGAAAGACATGGCGCTGATGGAGAAAATCGGCATACCTGCACCGCCCGCCATGATTTTCTGGGGCACGAACGGAGATGAAATGAAGCACTTGCGCCTCATGGGCTATATGGGCGTGGGTGAATTCAAGAACCACATCAGCAAAGTGAAATAATCATGAAGTTCAGACAGCTCGCCTTGCTGGCAGCCATCGGCCTGGGCCTGGGCGCCGTGATCACCGGCGTGTATCAGTGGCGCCTGCAGCACCATGAAGTGCTGCCGGATTCCCATGGCATCTACACCCAGATACCGGATTTCACCCTGCCCAACCTGGACGGCAACCCCTGGCGTGCAGAGGAATGGCGCGACAAGATACTGGTCATCAATTTCTGGGCCACCTGGTGTCCACTCTGTCAGGAGGAGATGCCTCTGTTCGTGAAACTGCAGGAGCAGTTCGCCGACCGCAACGTCCTGTTCGTGGGCATCGCCATCGATGACAGGCAGGCGGTTCAGGACTTTGTCGATACCCACGGCATCGAATTCCCCATCCTGCTGGGGGAAGATAAGGCCCTGGAACTGTCCACCCGGCTGGGTGACCGTTTCAACGCCCTGCCCTATACCGTGGTTGCCGACCGCGGCGGCAAAATACTGCTGCGCCAGGCAGGTGAAATGCAGGAAGCCAAACTGCGGCCACTGCTGGAAACCCTCACCACCTCGCCCTAATAGGGGAATGATGGGTTTCGTTCCTCAACCCATCCTCAAAATACTGGCTGGAACCGATAAACGATCACGACCGGGTAGGATGCGGTGAGGTACGAACCGCATCGCAACCGATTTCCTGATACTGTTCATACCTCACCGCATCCTACAAAAATACGGGCGGTGTCCCGCCGTCCACTGTCCGGCGGGAAAAGCGCACGAACCTACCGCGCCAGCTTGAGATCAAGGTTGGTGG
>NZ_JBHNMF010000121.1:0-8025 GCF_048562965.1 Thiolapillus sp.
GCAACAGTGTGGGGTTCCCGAGGAGACGGCCCTTTCCCTGCTCCGTCATGTGGCGACCTATATCGGTCAATACCGCTGAATCAGCAGATGCGGTATTGCCGGGGCAGGCAGCAGGCTGACAACGTGACCTGTTACGCATCAGATCATGCCAGTCCCGCGATCCGACTGGCGCTTGCGTGGGTACACCTCAGAGTCCCGTCATCTAAATCTTGGCTGGGGTGGTGTCTGATTGGGAAAACGCCGTAAATACATTCCTGTAGGCTCCGCGTCGGCATCCCTGCCTCCGAGGTTTTCCGATCAGACACCACCCCGCCTTATCAATGACTTAGGAACTTAGATGACGTGGTCCTGGTGTGCCCCTCCCGTTACTTGACTTGAACTTCCTGGCAATAGAATGACCTGCTTGCCGGTCTATTGATGTAAGTGCAGGCCAATCGATCGGTCCGCGCAGCAGGATGTTGCCGAATCCTGAATATCCCACCAACAGGAGCGAATCATGCCCCAGGTGCACCACAGGGAAATCACCATTGAAAAGATAGCGTGTTCCCTGCATGTTATCGCGTTGAAGAAGGGGCTCAGTGAACTTGATATTGCTGATGTCCTGAAAGTCACAGTGGGAGGAGGAAATATCGCGCGGGAACTGACCTCTACCGGCCTGGCAATGGGGCATCGGGTTGAAGCTGTGAAGGAAAACAGCCAGACCGTTATGTATGTGCAGAAAAAGGGTGACTGAATGCATACCAACTCGACAAAGACGGCTGCTGAACTGTTTGTTGAATGCCTGGAGAATGAAGGCGTGGAATATATCTTCGGTATTCCCGGTGAAGAGAATCTGGCCTTTATCGATGCTTTGCTGGACAGCAGCATTCGGTTTGTGACGGTGCGCCACGAGCAGGGAGCTGCCTTCATGGCGGATGTATATGGCCGGCTGACCGGCAGAGCCGGCGTGTGCCTGGCTACGCTGGGTCCCGGCGCCACCAACCTGGTGACGGGTTTCGCCGATGCCAACATGGACAGGGCTCCTGTTGTCGCCATTGCCGGGCAGGGCGCCACCACGCGTATGCACAAGGAGAGCCACCAGGTGCTTGATCTGGTCAACCTGTTCAAGCCCATATCGAAATACAGCGTGAACGTGCTGGAGCCGGAAAATGTTCCGGAAATCATCCGCAAGGCGTTTAAGGATGCCCAGGCCGAAAAACCCGGAGGCTGCTTCATATGCCTGCCTGAAAACATCGCCGGCAGCGAAGTTACGGATGATCTTGTGCCGCTGAAGGTGCAGGGGCCTCTGCCTGCATTCCCTAATCCGGACAAGATCCGGCAGGCAGCCGATGTCATATCACAGGCACGACACCCGATCATCATGGCGGGCAATGGCGTGGTGCGGGCTCATGCACAGGAAGCCCTGTTGCGCTTTGCTGAGCGGCTGAATATTCCGGTGAGCCAGACGTTCATGGCCAAGGGTTGCATGCCGTTTGATCATCCACTCAGCCTCGGCAGCGTGGGTCTGCAGGCCCACGACTATGTTGCCTGTGGTTTTGATCATGCCGATGTCATCATTTGTGAGGGTTTCGATATGGTGGAATACCATCCCAGCCTGTGGCACCCCGGCAAGGACAAGAAGATCATTCACATTGACCGTTCCTATGCCGAGGTCGATGCGCACTACATTCTTGAGGCCGGCGTGATCGGTGAAATCGGCAGCTCGCTGGCACAGATAGCCGAGCTGGCCAGCCCGCAGAAACAACGCTGGGCCGGCTCGTTGCGCGAGAGCATCGTCAGGGAACTGCAGGACTACGCGGACAATGACAGTTATCCGATCAAACCCCAGCGGATTCTGAATGATACCCGCCAGGTCATGGGGCGTAGCGACATCCTGATTTCGGATGTGGGCGCGCACAACAAGCGTGTCTTCGGCCTCGTGATAGATTTTGGGACATCCCAGTCCCCAAAATCGACTCAGCCTTTGACAACCTATTTGTGCCCCAGCCGTCCTGGTCACCAAGCACTACGCAACAACTTCGCAAGCTCGTTGCTGCTCCGTACTTGACTCCCATATGACTGGACGCCGCGTTCGGAGGCCTACTTTGTTTTCCCTCTGGCGCAAGGTACGCCGGGAAAACAGTGCGGCCTCGCGGCTACTGGGGTCTACCAGCCTTCGCTTCGCTCTCCATGGCTGGCAGCGGATGTGGATCGCCCGGCTCTACCGCTGTTACGAGCCGAATACCTGCATCATTTCCAATGGTTTTGCTTCCATGGGCATCGGCGTTCCGGGAGCCATGGCAGCCAAGCTGGCCAATCCGGACAAGCGGGTGATGACGATTACGGGTGATGCCGGTTTCATGATGAATTCCCAGGAAATCGAAACCGCCCTGCGCTGGAACATCGCGATGGTCATCATGATCTGGAACGACAGTGAGTACGGCCTGATCAAATGGCACCAGCAGCGCCATTTCGGGCGCACAGGGCATATCAGCTTCAACAATCCCGATTTTGTGAGATATGCCGAGTCATTTGGTGCCAGGGGATATCGGGTCACGTCGGCTGACGGGCTTCGGCCGACACTGGAACGGGCTTTTGACGACAACACCGTGGTGATCGTCGATGTTGCCGTGGATTACTCTGAAAACATGAAGCTCACGGAAAAACTCGGCAAACTGGTTTGCCCCATCTGAGGGAGATATTCTGCTCATGAATACGCATGTTTCTCTGGGAGTCCCAGGTGCAGTCCCCGCTGGTCAACCGCTCTCTGTCACTTCTCCCTATGACGGCAGTTTGCTGGCAACGGTGGATGTAGTTGATGAAGACGGCGTCGGGCAGGCGCTGCAAAATGCCTTTGCTGCTTTTTACGACCGCAGTCAGTGGCTGCCGGCTGCCAGACGCATCGGTATCCTGGAAGAGACCGCCAGCCTGATGGAGCAGCATTTTGATGAGCTGGTCACGCTTGCAGCCCGCGAAGGCGGCAAGCCGTTGATGGACTCGCGTGTGGAGGTCTTGCGCGCTATCGATGGTGTAAAGAACTGCATCGAATGCATACGTACCGGCCATGGCATGGAAATCCCCATGCAGCTGAATGCCGCTTCCGCCAACCGCCTGGCGTTTACAAGCAGAGAACCCATTGGTGTCGTGGTGGCCTTCAGTGCTTTCAATCACCCCCTGAACCTGATCGTACACCAGGTGGGTCCTGCCGTTGCCAGTGGCTGTCCGGTGATCATCAAACCTGCCGAAGACACGCCCCTGTCTGCATTCCGCTTTGTTGAACTGCTGCGTGAAGCCGGTTTGCCGGAGAGCTGGTGTCAGCCCTTGCTGACCACGGGGCACCCGGTTTCCGCCGGGTTGGTCGCAGACAGGCGAGTCGCCTTCTTCAGCTTCATTGGCAGTGCCAGGGTGGGCTGGATGCTGCGCTCGCAACTCGCGCCGGGCACGCGTTGTGTTTTGGAGCATGGTGGCGTGGCTCCGGTGGTGATCACTGCGGACGCCGACCTGGATGATGTGCTGCCTCTGCTGGCCAAAGGCGGTTTTTACCACGCCGGTCAGGTATGTGTATCGGTGCAACGTGTTTTCGCTCATGCCTCCATCGCACAGGAAGTTGCCGCGCGACTGGCTGAAATCGGCGGTCGTTACAGGGCAGGTGACCCCTTGGATGAAAATACGGAAATCGGCCCGCTGATCCGCCATCAGGAAACCGATCGCATTGAAAACTGGGTGAATGAAGCTGTGGAAGGCGGAGCTGTCCTGGTCGGAGGAGGTGGCAGGCGTCAGGGCGATGCATTTTTTGAGGCGACTGTGCTGCACAACCCACCGCCTGACGCGAAGGTAAGCCGTAACGAGATCTTCGGACCGGTGATATGCGTCTATGACTGGCGGGAACTGGATGCTGCCATCGAAATGGCGAACGAGGTGCCCTATGCCTTCCAGGCTTCCGTATGTACCCGGGATATTGATACAGCGCTGTATGTCAGCTCGAACCTGCAGGCCTCGGCAGTGATGGTGAATGACCACACAGCCTTTCGTGTGGACTGGATGCCTTTCGCCGGTTTGAAAGAATCCGGTTATGGCGTAGGCGGTATTCCCTATACTTACCGTGACATGCAGATAGAAAAACTCACGGTGATCCGTTCGAGAGGCTTGCAGGGTATGCTTTGATCCGCCTGCGAAAATATTGGTGTGTTGAAGTTTGCAGGCTCATTTCCTGAGCCACTGCCTGCTGCATACTGCATGTCAAGAGTCACGATATGAAGGGTGAATGACATATAATATATTGATTTTGATGAATTTCTCATGGGGCTTTCTGCCATAGCGGTGGCCATGAGTGCGGTGTTCTGGTTGTTCTTCGGCTGGTGAACCGAGCCATGAAGCCGTCATGGTTTATGGACACTGCCAGCTGGTAAACTGCGGCTATGTCTTCAAATCAGGTTTCAGTCACCGATACCCAGCAGCAGCAATTGCAGGCGCTGTACCTGGAGAATCGCCGCCAGCGTTTCAAATCTGAAATCAACCGCCTCACGGGGGGTGATATGCAGGCGCTGCTGGAACCGCAACCCCAGGCTGAAGACCTGTCCTTTCTGCTGACCTATGTGTATGCCTGGCACTGGCTGCGCCAGCATGTGGCCGTCGAATATCACCGCGCCCTGCTGGCGCCGTTCAGGGGTTCTGCCAGAGCCTTTCTCATGGAGATGCTCGAAGAGTCGGAAAGCGCCGATGATTTTGTCCGTGCCTATATCGATCACTGGCTGGCTTCTCCGGGGCCGGGGCCGGCCCAGCGGGAGCAGCTGTTTCGGCTGCTGCGGCGCAGAGACAATGACCCCAACCGCCTGAGGCAGGATATTCTGGCTATCTGGCGGAACCTGCAGCTGTTTACCCAACCTGACAAACAGCACTATGCCCGGATCGCCAGAATCGAGCGCAACCGCTATGGCGATACCCTGGGAGAGGCTGACAGGGAACGCCTGGCCCTGGTGGACAGCCTGCCCGATATGCCGAAAAAGCAGCAACAGTTCGACAAGCTGGGCCTGATTCCCCACATGGGCTGCCCCCAGACCTGCCGGCATTGCATGTTCATCTGGCGCCCTTTCGTACGCAGTGAGGAGAATCCGGATCAGCTTTATGAGCTGGTGGATGCCCATACGCAAAGCGTGCTGTTCACCGGCGGGGATCTGACCCGCCATATGGCGCATTTTTACCGCGCTATGCGCAAGATGCGCCATGTACGCACCTTTGCCATCCTGCTGAACGGTGATTTTGCCAAAGATATTGTACAAACGAAGGCTTTACTGGACGCGATGGCGCAGGCATTGAAAGCCCGCCCGGCGGGCTGGCCCCAGGCGCATATCCTGCTGCAGATCAGTTTCGATGAATTTCACCAGGAAGTGCTCATCGACAAACACGGTCAGCTCAGGGAAAGGATACCAGTGGCGAAGATAGCCAATATCGTTGAGCTGGCGCCCCGATACCAGGACATTCAGCTGGCGTTGCTGCACAAGCAGAACCGGCTGAATTTTTCCATGGACCTGTTTCACAAGGGCGTGTTTGGCCGTCTGGCGCAGGAACTGGGGCAGCGGGGACACCAGCTGCAGATACTGTCCACCGCAGCTTCGGAAAGAATAAAAACGCAGCCAGGCAGCAGTCAGCGGGGAAAATTGATCAAGGATGCCAGTTTCGTGCTGCAGCAGTACCCCGATGCGCCCATCCTGCTCACCAGTTCCACTATCGATGCCTATGGGCGTGCGGAGCTGCTGGAGGAGGGTGAATCGGTTCGGGAGAAGGAATTTCTGGCAGAGGTGCTGGGCAGGATGCGCTCACCGGGGCAGGGTTTCGATACGGATCTGATGTTCTGGTTCAACGGCTGGGCCACCCTGTTTTCTGCGGTGCATGTCTGCCTGGGTAATGTTTACGAAGAGGGCGCGGAAACTGTGCTGGCGCGGCAGCGCAAGGATCCGCTCAGCAGGGCGCTGGCTGATTTCGATTGCCGCCTGCTCGATTTCTATGCCGAGAAGAAAGATGACCTTGATGCCCTGGTGGCCAGCGCGACCGGGCCGCACCACCTGTTTCATCGGCTCACCGAAGATGCCGACATGCGCCTGCACATGACGCGGCGCTTGATTGCCTGACACGCTAGTCGCATAATCAGCGCCCTTTTCATTCCCCAAGGACTGCCCGATGTGGTTTAGAAACCTGATCCTGTATCGCTTCACCCAGGCTTTCGACCTGGACGCCGAGACATTGGAAGAGAAACTGGCGGAAAAGACCTTTCGCCCCCTGGGTGACATGGAACCGGCTTTTACCGGCTGGACGGAACCCCTGGGAAAAGAAGGCAGGCAACTGGTACACACCGTGGGCAACTGCATGATGCTGTGCGCCCGCAAGGAAGAAAAGATACTGCCTGCCGCTGCGGTGCGGGAACTGGTGGAAGCCAGGGCGGGAGAGATCGAAGAGAAGGAAGGCAGGGAGGTGCGGGCCAGGGAGCGTCGTGAACTCAAGGAAACGGTGCTGCTGGAAATGATTCCCCGCGCCTTCAGCAAGAGCCATCACCAGTATGCCTATATCGACAGCAGGAACGGTTGGCTGGTGGTGGACACGGCAACGGCCAGCCGGGCAGAAGCCTTCATCGACCTGCTGCGCGAGTGCCTGGGCACCTTGCCCGTGGTGCCGTTGCAGGTGGCAGAATCACCCGATGCCGTCATGACCGAATGGCTGAAAGAAGGTGGCGTGCCTGGGGCGATCCAGATCGGGGACGAATGCGAGCTGCGTGACCTCATGGAAGACGGCGCCATTGTGCGGGTCCGCCGGGAAGACCTGTTCTCCGATGAAATCCGGGTGCACCTGGAGGCGGGCAAGCGGGTGATGCGCTTGGCGCTGACCTGGGAAGAGCGGGTCAGCTTCCTGCTCGATGAAAAATTTCAGCTCAAACGCCTGCGTTTTCAGGATGCGGTGCTCGACGAGGCCGGTGATGTGGGTGCGGAAACGGTAGCCGAGCGCTTCGATGCGGACTTCGCCATTATGACGGGCGAGTTCTCCCGTTTTCTGCCGGAATTGATCACCTTGTTCGGTGGTGAGGAAAAAGACGGATTTTCCTGATCCTGTCTGTAGACGCCCCTCTCCCCTTTCGTGGGGAGAAGGGCGTCTACAGACAGGTTAACAAAGAAGCATCAACGCCCGTAGAGATCTTCCAGCCGCTCGATATCGTCTTCTCCGAGATAAGCGCCGGACTGTACCTCGATAATATCGAGAGGAATCTTGCCGGGATTTTCCAGCCGGTGCTGCTGGCCGATGGGAATGAAGGTGGACTGGTTCTCCGACAGCAGAAAGGTCCTGTCGCCGCAGGTGACCTTGGCCGTGCCTTTCACTACCACCCAGTGCTCGGCGCGGTGATGATGCATCTGCAGGGACAACTGTGCGCCTGGCGCCACGGTGATGCGCTTTACCTAGTAGCGTTCTGCCCGGTCGATGCCCTGGTAGCTGCCCCAGGGGCGGTGAACCAGCGCGTGAATATCGATTTCCTTACGCTGTTCTCCGCTGAGCTGGTTGACCAGTTCCTTGACCTTCTGTACCTGGTCCCTGTGGGCAACCAGTACCACGTCGTGGGTATCGACCACCATGATGTCCTCGAGGCCTACCGTGGCCAGCAGGCGGCTGTCCGAGCGCAGGTAGCAGTTGCGCGAATCCTGGGCGAGGACGTCGCCCGTGATCACGTTACCGTCGTCGTCCTTGTCGCCGATCTCCCACAGGGCGGACCAGGAACCCACGTCGTTCCAGCCCACGTTCAGGGGAATCACGACGCCATTGTCTGTGTGTTCCATGACAGCATAGTCGATGGAGTCGGAAGAACAGTCGATGAAGGCCTGCTTTTCCAGGCGGATGAAATCCGCATCGGTTTCGGCCTGTTCATAGGCCTGTTTGCTGGCTTCGAGGTAACTACTCACCCCTATCAGCATAGAGCTGTCCCGAAAAGGCCATTTGAATGGCGACCAGCGGATTGTATCCCTGATTTGCCATGGTCTGCAGGTAACTGGAGATGCGGCAATAGGC
>NZ_JBHNMF010000122.1:0-8010 GCF_048562965.1 Thiolapillus sp.
GACGCCGCGTTCGGAGGCCTACTTTGTTTTCCCTCTGGCGCAAGGCACGCCGGGAAAACAGTGCGGCCTCGCGGCTACTGGGGTCTACCAGCCTTCGCTTCGCTCTCCATGGCTGGCAGTGATGGAAATGGGACGGTCTGAGTCCGGTCGTGCGCTGGCTTCGACAATTGCCCGCCGCAGCGTGCATTTTCCGTCCGGCTCGGGAAAAAACAAGGCGCCATCGATATAGGTACAGGTGCTCCTGCTGAAATTGCTGCTGGTCGCCAGGTCTTCCGACGAATTGACGACAATGGTTGTCGGCGCCGCCTGCAACTGAGCGGATGCAAAGCTGAAGGCACAGCCTGCCAGCAAGGCAAGGTAAGCCTTCGATCTTCGGATGTGTGCAGTATGAGTGGTTTTCATTCTTGTATACTCCTCCATTTCGCATATTCCATTGTTTTTATATGGATATATAATATTTTTTATGCCCTGCAACAATAACACAGCTCATCAAAATTGCTTCAGGTCATTGCCAGGAAACGGGTTTCCCTTTATTCTCTAACAATTGTCGTAAGAGTCCTTCCCTGGGCTTTTACGACTCGGATTCGGAAAAATGTGATTTTCCGAATCCTCCATTTTCAATGACTTACAGCCATCGAAAATGGCGATGCATCCTTGCATCGCGGAGGCTATCGCCTTTTGCGACACCCTCCTTCGGCCATAATCAATTTCCGAGAAGCACGCATGATGACAGTCAGCAACAGAGATGCCCGTTACAACATGGCCTATCAGCAGATTCGCCCCTGGGACGTTTTTGACGATCAGGTGCTGGATATCATGCAGAGCCTTCCCCGTGAGCAGTTCGTTCCCCATGCCTACCGCAGCCTGGCATTTGCTGACACGCGCATTCCCCTGGGACATGGTCAGGTGATGATGGAGCCCAAACTGGAAGCCCGCATGCTGCAGTCACTGGCCGTCAGGCCCAGTGACCAGATCCTGGAAGTCGGTACCGGCAGCGGCTTCGTCACCGCCTGCCTGGCCTCACTGGGAAATTCTGTCAGCAGCTTTGACATCTATGACGCGTTTATCAACACGGCAAAAGAAAAGATCGCCATGCAGGGTATCAATAATGTTCACCTGCACCTGGGAAATGCATTTGCCGCCGAACTGCCCAGAGAAGGATTCGATGTGATCGCGGTGACCGGTTCATTGCCTGCCTACAATGATCAGTGTGAACAGTTCCTCGCCACCGGCGGACGTCTGTTCATGGTCGTGGGCACTTCCCCGGTCATGGAAGCCATACTGGTCACCCGTCACGGCGACGAGTTCGTGGAAGAGCACCTGTTCGAGACGGATCTCCCGCCGCTGGAACTGCTGCCTCAGCCTTCCCGCTTCTCGTTCTGAGCGGAAGAAGCCGGCGCACCCCGATCTTCCTAGAGAAAACCGTCCACCATATTCACCAGATGCTGCAGGGCACCGCGGTTCTGCTCCACAGCCTGCCGGCCATGCTCGCCCACCCGCGAACGTTCACTTGCATCCTGCAGCCAGGCAGCAACCTGCTCTGACAGCTCCTCTATATCCTGCACCATGACGCCGGCGCCCTGATCGCGCAGCAGGCGTGCAATCGCTGAAAAGTTGAACACATGGGGACCGAACAGCACCGGCACTCCCTGGGCGGCAGCCTCGAGCATATTGTGTCCACCCACCTTGACCAGGCTGCCACCGATAAACGCCACATCGGCCACCCCCAGAAATACGGGCAGCTCACCCATGGTGTCTCCCAGAAACACCTGGGTCCGCTGATCACAGGCCCGTTCACTGGATCGCCGCAACAGGGAAAATCCCAGCCGCTGCACCAGCATTGCCACGCGCTCAAAACGCTCCGGATGACGGGGAACCAGTACCAGCAGGGCCGACGGAATCTGCGCCAGAATCTTTCTGTGTGCTGCCAGCACCAGTTCCTCCTCCCCTTCATGGGTACTGGCAGCCACACATACCGGCCGGTCGCCCCAGACACGGCGCACCACCTGGGTCTGCTCCTGCACGCTGGCGGGAATACGCATGTCGAACTTGATGCTGCCGGTAACCCTGACACGATCCTGCGGAACCCCCAGGTCGATGAAGCGCCGGACATCTGCCTCCGACTGGGCAGCAACCGCATCGATCATTCCAAAAACTCTTCGTGAAAACTTACTCAGATAGCCGTAACGCCTGGCCGATCGCGCAGAAAGGCGGCCATTGGTCAGCAGGGTTGGGACCTGCCGCTCCCTGCAGAGGCGCAGCATGTTCGGCCAGATCTCGGTTTCCACCATGACCAGCAGCCGCGGCTGAATCCTGTCGAGAAAGCAGCGTACCGCCGCGGGCAGGTCATAGGGATAGTAGACATGGAAGACGTCCTGACCGAACAGCAGGCGCACCCGTTCCGAACCGGTGGGCGTGGAGGTCGTGATGGTCAGGGAAAGCGCCGGCCAGTGCTGCAGCAGATGCTTTACCAGGGGTTCAATGGCCTGCACCTCACCCACGGACACCGCATGGATCCACACACCGCCAGGCGCCGGTTTTCCACTGAAAAAGCCCATGCGCTCTCCCCAGCGCTTCCCGTACTCGGGTGACTTGCTGCTGCGCCAAAGAAGACGCAGCAGCACGAAAGGCAACATCAGGTAAAGCAACGGGGTATAGATCAGCCTCATGATATCTCATCCATGATGGCCACGTTCTGCCGCAGATGATCCGGATCGATGGTGCCCACGATCATGCTGCTGACACCCGGCAGGCTGAACACGTGGCGCATGGAAGCACGCACACCTTCCAAACCCTGAACATGACCGCTCATGAGGCCCTTCTTCACCAGCACCCCCTTGCCCAGGCGCCGGGCAGCCTCCAGCACGGGCCGTTCCTCATCGTATTCCAGGTTGGCCGTGGCCATGACCACGTCCATTTCCTCGACGACCCGCAGGCCGCCGGCCACGGTTTTCGATGACATGCCGTGCGCGCAGATCAGACCTCTCTCCTTGAGTTCTCTGAGGGCGTCGAGGGCGCCTTCGTGTTCCAGGATCTGCAGATCATCCCCACTCGAATGGATCAGCACACAATCCAGGTAGTCCGTGCGCAGGTCGCGCAGGCTTTGCTCAACCGCAGCCCTGGTATGCGCATGACTGAAGTCGAAGGACGAACACCCTTTTTCAAAAATCTCTCCCACCTTCGAGACGATGACCCAGTCCCGCCTCGGTCCCGGCAGCAGCTGGCCGAGCCGCTGCTGGGCCGTACCGTAGGCGGGAGCCGTATCCAGCAGATTGATACCCAGTTCCCTGGCCAGTTCCAGGATAGACTTCACCGAAGTGTCATCGGGTATCTCGAAGGCCGAGGGATATTTGACCTGCTGGTTCCGTCCAAACTTGACGGTACCCAGCCCCAGGGGGCTGACGCGAATGCCGGTGCTGCCAAGATCTCTCAGCTCCATGACCGCACCGTTTCCCAGGGCAGACTTGCCAGCGCCGGCCTGGACAGGGGCATTTCGAACGGCCCGCCGTCCGGCGACAGCTGTCCGGCCGCCTTCAGCCGGGCCAGCACCTCAGCCGCCAGCCTTGGGGCAAACGCCAGTTTGGTGGGCCAGGCCACCAGCAGGTCACCGGCCTCCCCGACAAAGCTTTCCTGGGGACGCTTGCCTCCGGGGGTGGCGACTTCGGCACGCTGAATGGGCAGTGTTGCCCACGCGGCATCCCTGACAGCCACCCAGGGCAGCAGACGGGCAAGCTCTGAGCCTGCGGCCGCTATCTGCTCATTCGTATCGCGCCGCACTCCCTCCTCGGCCAGCTGACCACCCAGATACCAGATCTGCTTCCCTTCGCCCAGGGGATAGCTGGTGATGGTCAGACGCGGGTTGGCGCTTGCGCCCAGGCAGTGGGCAAAAATCGCAGGCAGCCGGGCCTTGAGCATGACCATATGCAAGGGACGCTTTTGCATCTTGGGTTTTTTCAGCCCCCAAGCCGCCAGCAAACCTGCATTGCCTTCACCTGCCGTGAGCAGGATCTTACCCGGCTGCAGCTGCGTGTCACCGATCCGCACCATACCGTTTTCCACCGACAGATCGGCCGGATCATATTTCCAGCAGTACGGCAGGGCCTGATCGGCCAGGTGGTGCATCAGGGATGCCGTGTCGAGCACCGGCTCCTGCAACCGGTAGAGGCTGCCGTGAAAACCGGGTGCATCGAAAGGCGCCGGCAGATCCGGCGCTGACACGGCCTGCACGCGGCTGCGCATGAGCTTGCTGGCAAACAGTCCCGCGACACCTGAGCTGAGGCTGCCGCTGGACCAGAGATACTGGTGTCCGGACAACAGCCGCACGGCGGAAAGATCCAGTTCACCCTTGCCCTGCAGGCAGGCCCGCCAGATACCGGGCATAGCGGCGATGGACTGTGCCGAACCGCTCAGCCTGCCCTTCAGGGCGTACTTGGTGCCACCGTGAATGATTCCCTGTGAGGCAATGGACTGCACGCCGCCCAGGACGCGGGATTCCAGCAACAGCACGCTGTACCCCGCCTGCCGGGCACGCAGCAGCGTCCACAGACCGGCTATGCCACCGCCGAAAATCAGCAGGTCTGGCCGGACGGTATTCACGAACCCTGTTTGATACTGTCTACGATGGATGTGGTGGAAACACCGTCGATGTAGGTGAGCACCCGCACTTCCCCGCCGGCAGCACGCACGCAGCCGGCGCCGGGAATGGCATCGGGATCATTGTCACCACCCTTCACCAGCAGATCGGGCTCAAGGCGGCAGATCAGGCGCTCGGGTGTTTCCTCGGCAAAGGGCACCACCCAATCCACGAAACCCAGCGCAACGAGTACATGCATGCGGTTCTGCAGGGGATTCACGGGTCTTTCAGGACCTTTCAGCTGGTGCACGGTTTCATCCACGTTCACGGCCACTATCAGCCTGTCACCCAGTTTGCTCGCCTGTTCCAGGTAGGTGACATGGCCGGCATGCAGCAGGTCGAAACAGCCGTTGGTGAACACGATACGCTCGCCCCGGTCCCGCGCTGCGGCAACCAGCTCCATGAGGTCATCCTCGGTCACAACGCCGTGTTCGGCAATGCGCTGCTCCAGCAGTCCCTGTTGCAGCTCATGGGCGCTCACGCTGGCCGTACCCAGTTTGCCCACCACGATGCCTGCTGCCAGATTGGCGAGGGCCGTGGCGGCTTCCACCGGCTGACCCGCTGCCAGCGCAATCGCCAGGGTGGCAATCACGGTGTCACCGGCGCCGGTAACATCGAATACTTCCTGCGCACGCGTGGGCAGGTGATGAATTTCCTGACTGCGGCCTGCCAGGCTCATGCCATGCTCGCCCCGGGTGATGAGCAGGTGCTCCAGATCGCAATCTTCGATCAGACGGAAAGCGGCCGCTTCCAGCGCAGCATTGCCGGCACAGGCACCGGCAACCGCCTCGAACTCGGACCAGTTGGGCGTGATCAGGCTGGCGCCCCGATAGCGGGTGAAATCCTTCCCCTTGGGATCGACCAGCACAGGAAGCCCTGCGTTTCGGGCCAGCTGAATCCAGGCCTGGGGATCGGACAGGGTCCCCTTGCCATAATCAGACAACACCACGACATCAGTATCGGGCAGCAGAGCTTCATAGCGGCGCAGCAGCGCTGTTCCATCGTAGTCCGGAAAGCCGTCTTCGAAATCCAGGCGTATCAGTTGCTGATGACGGCTGACGATACGCAGCTTGGTGATGGTGGGATAGGCGGCTTCACGCTGCAGATGGCATTCCACCCCGGCGCTTTCCAGCTGCTCCTGCAGCTGACCGGCCGCCGCGTCCTCCCCCGTCAACCCCAGGAGAGATGCCTGCCCACCCAGGGCGGCGATATTGGCCGCCACGTTGCCCGAGCCTCCCGGCCGTCCTTCCTCGTCCTGCACATGCACCACGGGCACGGGGGCTTCCGGCGAGATGCGCTCGGTAGCACCGTGCCAGTAGCGATCGAGCATCAGGTCCCCCACGACCAGCACCCTGGCAGCAGAAAAATCCGGCAGGTCTCTCATGACATCTCAGAAATGGATACCGGCCTGCAGCACGGCGCCCAGTTCGTTACCCGTGCCACCCATGCCGATCTCCGCACCGGCTTTCAGGTCCAGGCTCTTGTAGGTGTAGAGCAGCTCAGGCAAGACACTGAACTGGTTGAGATCGGAGAAATCACCCAGGTAGGTCACTTCCACCGCGGGATGCAGTGCGCCCCAGGGAGAAAAAACGACTGCCAGCTTGGCATCCAGCACCGGGAAAGTATCGTCTCCGTTGGGATGCAGATCATCAGAGTCGGTGTAATAGCGCAGCCCCAGGTTGGCCAGCAGCTGGCCAAAGGAATGCTGCCTGTCGAACTTCACACCGCCGGAAAACACGATACCCGTGTGATTCATGGGATCGAATTCATCCGCGATTTTCAGGTCTCTCTTGGTGGTTTCCAGGCGCCCGGGGACACGTCCGCCACTCACATAGTAGGACAGGTTGTAGCCCGTGTCCTCGGCAAAGCTCAGCTGGTGTTCGAAAGTCAAAACGGCAAAATCATAGACCCCGCCATTGCCTTCGACATCCACCTTCTCACCCTGCTGCATGGGCTGATCGTCCTTGACCGTTGCTTCGGCATTGGTCTTGAACGGATAGTTGAAACGCAGACGGAACCTGTCACCAAACGGAATGGAAAACTCGGCCATGGCCGTCCAGCCTTCCAGATCCTCGACCTCGTCCACTTCCATGCCTTTGAAAGATTGCCAGCCCAGCTTCAGCTCCATCTTGTCGCTGATATCCGCATACTGGGTTCGCAGGGGCTCGGTCACTGTGCCCGCCAGCGCCTGGCCGGCCAGCAGCGTGGCAAGAATCGCTGCATATCCGAGTGTCTTTTGCATAACTGTATTCTCCTGTACTAACACCTGACCGGGGTAAGCCAGGCTACATTTGTCTTGGTGATCTCAGGGACCCGTCTGTTCCCACGCGTTGTCGTAAGCCATTATCTTTGATTTGAGCCGCTGTTTATAGGACGGACTGCCATCCACGGCATTCAGATACAGCCCAACGAAGCGCTCAAAACCGAATGCCCGCATTTCCAGGCTTTGATCGTCACTGTTGAACAGGTGACGGAAATTGCGCGCCCGTGATACCGCATTCAGCGGCCAGGGCCAGAAGCGTGCGTCCTGGACATCGATGAGTCCCATGCTGCCATCCGGCCTCAGCAGCACATTGCCGGGATGCACCGAACGAAAATAGATACCCTTGCGGTGCAGTTCCGCCAGAAAACCGGCCAACGTCACATACAGATCATCATCTGCGCCGGCAGCAAACATATCGTGAAAGGACTCGCCTTCCAGGAGATCATAAATCACGCCGTGGCGCCGGATCTCCTCGCAGTAAAACACTTCCCGTATCTTCGGTGCAGCCACGTCCCGGGCCTGCAGGCGGCGGGCATTGCGTGCAAAACGCAGATTGTAAGGATACCGCCTGCCGGAGGAGAAAAATCCCTTGAGACGAAACAGCTTCATGATGCGGCCGTCGGGCAGCAGCCATACTTTGACACCAAAACTCTGTGCTTCCAGCACTTTGGCGTCCGCCGTCAGTTGCCGGTAGCGGGCCAGACTCATGGACCGACTGAACATCAGTCACATTCCAGCACATAGGTGCGCCACATGGCATAACGGGGTAAAAAATCCACTTTTCCGCGAATGCTGAAACCGGCTTCTGCAAACGCTGCCAGCCATGGAGAGCGAAGCGAAGGCTGGTAGACCCCAGTAGCCGCGAGGCCGCACTGTTTTCCCGGCGTGCCTTGCGCCAGAGGGAAAACAAAGTAGGCCTCCGAACGCGGCGTCCAGTCATTGGGAGCCAAGTACGGAGCAGCAACGAGCTTGCGAAGTTGTTGCGTAGTGCTTGGTGACCAGGACGGCTGGGGCACCAATGGGTTGTCAAAGGCCGAGTCGATTTTGGGGACTGGGATGTCCCAAAATCTATCACGAGGCCGAAGACACGCTTGTTCCGACTCCACCTGCTGAC
>NZ_JBHNMF010000123.1:0-7987 GCF_048562965.1 Thiolapillus sp.
TGTGTTGGGTCAATAGCATAGACTCGGCGTACTATGATGTCAAGCCTCTACAGACATGAAAAAGCGATTGTAGATCCATGGAGGCAGGCTTGTACTCATCTTAGGGGTGAGTAGTTACACTGAAAAAATACGCACGATGAGCTAGGCTTGTTCATACCGTTGTCGATGCTGTGCTAGCACAGACTTAACATGATTGAAAAAACCGTTGAGCTGGATGTCCCCCTGCTACTGCCTGAAATCGAGGACAGGCATGACCACTGCCTGGAAAACCTCCAGTCCACGCTGATCCATCACAAGGGCATCTACCGGGCACATATCAAGGAAGGGCAACCACCGCGTCTGTGCAGTCACTATGATCCCAACCTGATCTCCCTGGCTGCGGTTGAACGTATCGCCAGAGATACCGGAAATGCTTTCACGCATCGCTATCGTCATGAACGCATTCCTTTCAACACCCCATTGTCCGCCGATGCCGCCGACCTTCTGAACCGGTCTCTGGAAAAACTGCCCGGCATGCTGCATGCCAGCGTCAATGCTGCTGCGGGGCTGGCGTTCGTCGCCTATGACACTGAACTGCTGGACAGGAAAACCATCGAAACACTAATGCAGCAGCAGGGATATGCTTCAACCTTTGCGGAAAAGGAAGAGGAACATGACCATGATCATGGCAGCGCGCCTGCCTTTCTTCCTCACGCCCTGCAGGAAATCTGGACCTATGCCCTGGTAGCCCTGGCCGGCATCTGCTTCCTCATCGGTTGGATCGGGGAGACATTCCTCGGCCTTGGCGAAACTACCGCCCTGGCCTTCTATCTTGTTGCCTACCTGGCAGGCGGTTATGACATTGCTACCCATGCCATCCCCGGACTGCTCAGGGGAAAGTTCGATACGGACATCCTCATGCTGGCAGCCGCTGCCGGCGCCGCCCTGCTTGGCGAATGGGCAGAAGGGGCTTTTCTGCTTTTCCTTTTCAGTCTGGGACATGCAGGTGAACACTATGCGCTGGATCACGCCCGCAATGCGGTGAACGCGCTGGCGGAACTCATGCCGGACACCGCGAGAGTACGACGCGGCGAAGACATTGTTGTGGAACCAGTAGACCAGTTGGCCATAGGTGATGTAGTCATCGTTCCTCCCGGTGACCGTCTGCCTGTTGACGGCCAGGTTGTTCTGGGAACCAGCGCAATCGATCAGAGCCCCATCACGGGCGAGAGCGCACCTGTCACCAAGAGACCGGGAGACGAAGTCTATGCCGGCACCATCAACAGGGAAGCTGCCCTGGATATCGAAGTTACCCAACTGGCCAGGGACAACACGCTGAACCGTGTCATGGAAATGGTTGCCAACGCCCAGAGCCAGCAAAGCCCGACCCAGCAGTTTACCCAGAAGTTTACACGCCGTTTCGTTCCGGCCATACTCGTGCTGGTCGCCCTGGTCATTCTGCTGCCCCCCTGTTCAGCTGGATGAGCTGGCAACAGAGTTTCTATACCGGCATGCTGCTGCTGGTCGCCGCTTCTCCCTGTGCGCTTGCCATCGGCACGCCGGCCGCCGTGCTTTCCGGCATTGCCCAGGCGGCCCGCAACGGCGTGCTGATCAAGGGCGGCGTGTACCTGGAAAACATGGGCACGATCAAAGTCATGGCTTTTGACAAGACCGGCACGCTCACCGAAGGGCGGTTCAGCGTCACTGAAATTCTTCCCATGAACGGTTCCACCGCCGAAGAACTGCTGGCCATCGCAGCAGCAGTGGAACAACAGTCCAGCCATCCGGTTGCCGCAGCCGTTGTCGAGGCGGCAATGGAAAAGCAACTGTCGCTGCCGCGCGCAGGCAACCTCGAAAATGTCGCCGGCAAGGGCGTAATGAGCATGATAGACCGAAGACCCGTGCTGGTAGGCTCCATCAAGCTGTTTCAGGACACTGACTGGTATTCACTGGATAAGGATCTGGAAGACGCGATCAGTCGCCTGGAGGCAGAAGGCAAGACCACCATGGCCGTGAGCCATGACGGGAAATTTCTGGGCATTCTCGCCCTGGCGGATACGCCCCGGCCCGGTATCCATCAGATACTGGACAAACTCCGCGAACTGGGCATTCAGAAGCTGGTCATGCTTACCGGTGACAACCAAAAGGTCGCCGAACAGATCGCCCGGCAGGTAGGCGTCACCGATGTGAACGCCGACCTGTTGCCCGAAGACAAACTCCTCGCCATCAACAAGCTCAAAGATGCGTATGGCACCGTGGCCATGACCGGTGACGGGGTCAACGACGCCCCCGCCCTAGCAACCGCCACCGTGGGTATCGCCATGGGCGGCGCCGGCACGGCCGTAGCGCTGGAAACAGCCGATATCGCCCTGATGGCGGACGACCTGGGAAAACTGCCCTTTGCCGTGGGACTCAGCCGCGCTGCGCGACGCATCATCGTGCAGAACCTGGCGGTCTCTCTGGGTGTGATCCTCATGCTTATCATCACCGCGCTGAGCCAGAGCATCGCCCTGACCGGAACCGTGATCATCCACGAGGGCAGCACTATCGTTGTGGTCCTGAATGCCTTGCGTTTGTTGCGTTACCGATAGCGGTGTAACATCAGGCACATATGAACCCGTTTTTTAGGGAACAACCGACATGAGATATCCGCGACGCCCTGTCCTTGCCAGCCTCTTTTTCCTGCTGCCGGCAATGGCCCTGGCAGAAACACCCATCAAATCAGTCGATGAGGCCGGCAATGTCACCTACTCGGATAAGCCCGTGGAAAACGCTGTCTCCAGCACCGTGGTTCCCGTCGATCCCGCGCTTGATCCCGAACGTGTTGAAGAGGCTAAAAAGCAGGTGGACAGGATAAAGGAGCAGGCAGATGCTGCCGAAAAGGCACGCAAGGAAGCCGAGGCGGAACGCCGGAAAAAAGAGGAAGCGGCAGCCCAGCGCAAGGCTTCCCAGCCTGAAGTGATCATCATCCAGGAAGATCACGGCGGCTATCCTGTTTACAACAATCCTCCCCTGATCACACCACCCTCCCGTCCCAGGCCACCCGGCCGACCCAACCCACCCATCGGTTCAAAACCGGACCACCCGGCCTATCGGCCACCGGGAAGCCGCCCACCCACCATATTGCCAGTCCCCCAGCCGCGGTGAGCAGCAAGGTTACAGGTCCTCAGTAGGCGCTGACCCGCTCGATCAGCCAGAACGATGACAAGCCACCTATCACATAGATGGCAGCCATTTCCGCATAGGACACCCATCTCGGCCTTTGGAGGCGGTGCAACAGCCAGCCCGCAGACAGCACCACGGTGATGAAAAGCAACTGACCTATTTCCACCCCGACATTGAAGAACACCAGGGCCAGCGGGATGGCATGCTGGGGCAGCCCTACTTCGGCAAGGGCCCCGGCAAAACCAAAACCGTGCAGCAGGCCAAAGATGAAGGCAATCAGCCAGGGCCAGCGCGCTGCAGCACCGGGATGACCTTGCCGGCCATGCATCCATTCCATGGCCAGGAACAGGATACTCAGGGCAATAACCGCTTCGACAGGCTGCTGTGGCACATGCACAAGCCCCAGTGTTGCGGCAGCAAGAGTGATGCTGTGAGCAATGGTGAAAGCGGTAATGGTGGCAATCAGGCGCCGCCATTCACGCACGATCAGCAGTAACGCAAACACGAACAGCAGATGATCGACGCCTTCGAGGATATGGGTGATGCCCAGCCAGGTGTAGGTGGCGGCGATCGCTATGGACGATGATTCTGCCGGAACCCGGTAGGCTGGCTGCACAGGGGTCAGCTGTGTGGAATGGGACCTGCCATCCAGGTATTCCAGGTGCAGAAGTACATCCATGCTGGTGTTTTCGAGGCCGGACACGGTAATCTTCCTCCCCACCAGTCCCTGTTTTTCGCAGGCGGTCATCCAGCGCTGAATGTAAGCACCATCGATCAGTTGTGCCTGTTCTCGCACCACGTCCTTGCAACCGGCAGGCAGCCCGACTTCGAGGGCGGGCACGGTGCTGCCTTTCGCCGGCACCTTCCAGAGCACCGAAAAAACACCGGGACTGTTTTCACTGAGCTGCAGGTAACCCGGGCGGATTTCATCGGCGGATGATCCAAGAGAAAAGCAAAGCAAAGAAAGTAAAAACAGAATCTGCGTGGTCATCGGGAAGTACCCGGCGTCCTGCCTTCGACAACGATTTCATAACGCTGCCGCAATCCCTGATAAAAGGATTCATTGATGGCCTGCCGCTGCTCCTCACGCCAGGCATCACGCACCCTGTCGCGTATGGCTTCCAGTTGCAACGGCGCAGGAGAGGACTTCCCGTGGATGCGCACGAGGTGCAAACCGTAGCCCGATGAAATCGGTCCCTGCCAGCCATCCACCGGCAGCACAAACAGCTCTTCCGCAAAACCCTTGCCGAACAGCTGTGCAACCTGTTGCAGGGTGACATTCTCGAACGACTGGCCGAGCATGAACCTGTCACCCATGACGGCTGCATCGTCAGGCGAATCCGGTGTGTTGAGCAAAGCCAGCATACGCCTGGCATCGTCCTGCGCCTGACCACCGCGCCTGTCGGCATTGAGGTAGATCTGCTCGAAACTGATATGGCCGGGCTGGCTGAACCTGTCTGCATGGGCTACCAGGTAGGCGGCAAGCTGTTCTTCCCCGGGCTCCGCCTGGGCCACCAGGTCAGAGGTAATGAAGGCCATCTTCTGCGCCAGGCGCCGGCGCATCACACTGTCCTTTCTGTCCAGGCCCATGGCCAGGGCTTCCCGGTAGAGCACTTCCTCCCGTATCTGTGCTTCGATGAGCACCTGCATTTCCTCATCGGTCGGCGGGCGCTGCCTCTTCCGCTCCCACAGGTCACTCAGATGATCGATGCTGGCCCGGGTAATGACGATGCGGTCTGGCACGTCCGACATACCATCGTTCTTCAATCCATACAGCAGAAAGAGCAGGCCCCCGATAAGCAGGAAATGCACCAGGGGCTCGCGCAGCCATTTTTTCAACAAGGCTTGCTCCGTTCAGTTTTTTATGGTTTGTACCAGATGGGAGAGGTATAGGCCCGCTCCGTGGTCGTCATGGGCACTTCCTCGGGCATCTTCACTTTGTAGTACTTGGCGTCATAGGCAGTCCATCGGGGCGTCGGTATTTCGATGACTCTGGTGTAATAGAAAGCGCTTTGCTTTGCATCGAAATCAGGATCCTGCCATACGGCGATGAGTTCAGGATCACCAATGGTATTGCTCCAGGTGGCATTGGCCACGTCAACGGTGTTACCTACAGGAGGAATCTTGCCGGTTTTGGGGTCCGGCTTGCGATCGTCCGCCCAGGCCACGTCGTAGACTTTTTCATGCGATTCGCCCTTGCTATCCATCCAGCCCTTGATGATCTGAATACGATCCAGGTTGCCGCCTAGGGGATCTTTCATGGCGGCAACCAGGAAGGTCGGTGCCGCCTTTCCTTCCAGAGGCTGCGACAGGTTACCCCCCATGGGGATACCCTTTGCGTATCCCACCTTTGCAGGCAGGCGGTTGTTCGCATCCTGGCTGTCGAAATCCCAGCCGCCGAAGAAACGCACCACCATGCGGCTGCCGGTGGTGGCATAGGTTTCCTTGCGCTTCATGGCATCGAAGATGGAAGCACGGGTATTTTCCTCGGCCCATACCGCAGCCCAGCCCGAACTCACCATGGAATAGCCCTTGTATTCGTTCTCACCGACTTTCGCCATGGGATGCAGGTAGCGGTCCTTGTTCGGCTCTCCGCCGGAATGCTTGCCGAAGAAGTTGTCCTCTTCCACTGCAGCCAAGGCGGTATGGCTGTCGGTGGATCCGATCATGCCGAACTTGTAGGGATTGGCGCCCAGCTTTTTCTCCAGTTGCAGGCCGGTTTTCAGTGCGGAGCGGGCATATTCGTACTTCAGCATCTTGTTGGTCTTGAGCTCACTCAGATCCAGGTTGCCGATAGCCCAGGTTTCATAGTCCGCAAACTCGTCATTTGGCGACAGGAAAGGATGGGTTTCACCATCACCCTTGATCTGGGTGACTTCATACAGTGGCTCCCAGCGCGCCCGCTTTTCCACATAGTCCTTGTCCAGCTTCCTGCCAAAGGATTCAGCCTCGGGAAACATGATGCCGTTGCTCATGTTGCCGTTGTGCGCGATGGCGAGCACCTGTCCGGCTGTCTTCTTTTCATACGCCGCCATCCACTTCCAGAGATCTCGTGGATTCGGGCTGCCCAGAGGGGGCGTCATGGTATAGGGTTCCATGAGCTTTGCGCGGTCGGCATTGTCGCGGTAGATCACCACGCGGTGCAGGTTGTTGCCCTTGACCAGAGAGGTCCATTCATAGCCGATGAAGGCGGTGAACTTTCCCGGATCATTCGCTTCCTCTGCGGCATTGATGAGATCATCCCAGGTCGAACGGTACACGCCCGTTCCCGGCAGTGATTCGAGTGCCTTGGGAAATTTTCCCTGTGAAAAAGCCACGATCAGTTCCGCAGCAGCATCCACCGCTTCCTGGCCGCCTGCATTGATCATGTTGTGCCATTTGCGGCCATTTTCATCCGCCATGACATAAGGCGCACCTTCCTGCAGCTTGGGAAAGAAGCCCATGTTGTCCGAGTGATCGGCAACCACCAGGAAATCCAGCGGGCGGGACAGTCTCGCCGGTTGCCCTGTCGAGGAAATCACCTCCTCACCCTTGGCAAAACGGTAGGCGTCCGGTGGCAACAGGCGAGCGCCGAAAGCACCTGCATCGAATGAAATTGCCGTATGCAGGTGCGTATCGCCCCACAACGGCTTATCAGGAAAGCTGCGCTGTGCATACGGAGAATAGGGTTCCGGCCTGTCATCACCCGTCAGTGAGGATTTGTCGTCGGTAACGATACCTCCACCGGATGAAAAAGCCGTTTGCACCAGTCCCAGTGACAGACACAGGCTTACCGGAATGAGGATTCGCTTGGGAATAGCCGCGGCAACATCATGCGGTTTGGCCTTTATTCTTGTCATAGGGGGGTTCCTTTGAGTGGTGTTGAAATTATTGGCCGGTTTCGGTGACCCGACTGGCGCAGTATGTCATATTTATATACCTATCAGGCGACTTTCTTCCAAAATATTGCGACTTACCCGGATATTCAGGCAGCCTGCCGGAACACCTGCCCTCTTCACTACCTGTAGAAATGAAATGGAAAACAGCCGGCAATCTTGCTATTTCATGGATTCCTAATATACTAATATGAAACAAGTGTCAGTTCTTCGAGGTTACATCATGTTGATTATACGCAGCCTGTTCATTTCCCTGCTGTTCATCTTCCTCCCGCTTCAGAAAGCCTGCGCAGAAGTTGCTGTGCTGGTTCACGGCTATCTGAGCGATGCCGGCACGTGGGAACGCAGTGGCGTGAATGCCCTGCTGCGTCAGGCCGGATGGCACTACGCCGGCAACCTGAGCTTTTCTCCAGCCGGACTCGTCGAACAGCCGGTATCCGCAAAACAGGCCGATAAACTGTTCTATACGGTCAAACTGCCCTCACTGGCACCGGCGCCCGCCCAGGCGAGCTGGCTCAAGGCTGCCGTAGACCGTATCAGCCAGGAGAACCCGGACGAGAACATCACCCTGGTGGGGCATTCCGCCGGTGGCGTGGTCGCACGACTGATGCTGGTGCAGTACGGGAAAGGCAAGGTAGACCGTCTAACCCGCATCGCTCACCGATCCCCTAGTTCCGGCGTTTTTGGGCGCCGGGACGTGGCCAAGATAGCCCGATAGCCCATTTCTCGTGCCAAGGTACTCGCCAAGAGAAGAGATTCTCGTGTTTTTTGCTCTCTCAGGGGCTCTGGAGGATGTTTTTTTGACAGAACAGACGCACCAGTCCCTCAGCACCCAGGACTGATTCTTTGACAAGCGTGTCTTCGGCCTCGTGATAGATTTTGGGACATCCCAGTCCCCAAAATCGACTCGGCCTTTGACAACCTATTTGTGCCCCAGCCGTCCTGGTCACCAAGCACTACGCAACAAC
>NZ_JBHNMF010000124.1:0-7947 GCF_048562965.1 Thiolapillus sp.
AGTTGTTGCGTAGTGCTTGGTGACCAGGACGGCTGGGGCACAAATAGGTTGTCAAAGGCCGAGTCGATTTTGGGGACTGGGATGTCCCAAAATCTATCACGAGGCCGAAGACACGCTTGGTGGAACCAGGCTGTTTTTCCGGGATCCAACGGGTGTTCTTTAATCGAAAGAGGGTGTTGACGATGAAGGCAGTCAGACCGCTGGCGTTTATATCACTACTCCTTGCAGGCTTCACAGTTACGGCGGCAGAACCGCTGGATGCTTTTCCGCTGGCGCAAAAAGGCATGGAGCGTTTTGTCATCGTGCTGCCCCAGCATGACAACGGGCAGGAAGAGAAGCTGAAGGTGGAAATCATCGTCGGCCGGGAAATACTCACCGACGGCGTCAACCGGCAGCGCTTGGGAAACAGCATCGAACCCCGCTCACTGAAAGGCTGGGGTTACACCTATTACGAGGTTAGCGGTTCCTCCGAAGTGATCAGCACGCTAATGGCTGCACCGGAGGCTGCGGAGAAAGTGAAGACTTTCGTGAGCGCACCTTCCCTGTTTGTGCGCTACAACAGCCGTCTGCCGATCGTGGTGTATGCGCCGGCAGGTTACGAAGTCCGCTATCGTTTCTGGCAGGCGGGTGAAGAAATGATGGCGGAAAAGAAATAACGGCACAGATCTGCAGCCTCCAGCGGGCGATGCAGGTGAAAAAGGCCGCCAGATGAATCGTCTGGCGGCCTTTTGTGTCCAGGGATGGCGGTACGGCGCATTTCCTGAAGAGGAATGCATGCCCCGCAAAGAGCCGGGGCAGGTGGTGTGGCGTCAGGCCACTTTGCGCGGTTCCTCGGAGGATACGGCTTTTTCATTCGCGGAAGGACGCAGAGGGTCGGCGCCGATGGTGCCGGTCAGCGTCTTGAGATAGTCCGGGCTGCGTAACATATCCAGCCGGGCTTGTGCCTCTGTCAGCCGTTCGGGAATGTTCAGGCGCTGGGCCTCGTCTTCATAGCCGGGCTGGCTGAGAAAAGCTGCCAGCGAATTGATATGCCGCTCCCATAGGGCGATGTCGCGCTGCTGCTTGACCTTGAGCCGCTCGTGATACCAGTCGGATTCCAGCAGGTACTCCCGGGTGAACATGGCGCGGATATCGGGATGGTGCGCATCTTTCCCTTGGTACTCGCCGTTGGCCATGATGTACAGCAGCGCACGCAGGGGCGGGCAGGCTTCTTCGACACTGCCGTCGTCCAGGTAGCGCTGCGCCACCTTGCGCTGGGCTTCCACGATGTTGCCTACGCCGTCGGCAAATACATCCATATCCTGGGTTTCCGGCCTCAGGATTTCATCGGTAAACACCTGGTTGGGATTGTCAAAGATCTTGCCGAGGAAGCCGTGTACGAAACGGTCGGTGATGCGGTAGCCCAGACGGCTGGCCAGTACCTTCTCACCCTTGTGATCGAAGTCGTTCAGGGGTTCGAGATAGCCGTGTTCAATCAGTGCCTGGGGGTCGCTCTGGCTGCTGTGCAGGCGGGCCCAGATTTCCGGAATCAGCAGGCTGATGTCGTGATCGACCCGCAGGTCCGGTCCGATGAAGCCGGCAGAGCTGGAATAGCCCGCATAACCGGTGAGGATGAACGATACCAGGGCATTGGTCAGGTCTGCGGTGGGACGCAGGGCATTGAAAGGTCCCTTGGTCAGTGCGCCTTCACTGCCCGCACCTGTGGTAGAGGGAGACTTGCCGGTGAGGGAGCAGATGAAATCCATGAACAGCTCCGGCAGTTCCTGGTAGTGGATAGGGTTGTACACCGCCAGCGGGCGAATGCCGGGTTCCGGCGGATTGTTGCGCCGGCCCGCCAGTACCGCATCCACAGGCTGGCATATTGCCTGCTCCAGGGGCAGCTTGCGGTGCAGGCGCGCGCCTATTTCCGCGACATACTTGCGGATGGGGTTGAGCAGGTCGGGGCGGGTCTGCAGGTAACGCGGGTTCTTGGAAGGCTCGCCGTCCACCAGTCGTGGATGGGCGGAGGAAACCACATAGCCTTTCCCTTTCCTGTAGACCGATTCCAGCAGCTTGCGCATGGGTGGCGTAAAGCTGCACAGTGTCATCACGTCTTCCACGACGGCCGCAAGCGAGTCACCGTGCAGGGGTTCGTAGTTGGCCAGAAAGGTACCGGGCTTGGACATGTCCAGCTCAGTCTGCTTGTCATAGCCGGGAATCACCGCATCGTCGGGGCGCTGGAACAGGCGGTATTCGCAGTTCTTGACCAGCTTTACGCTGTGGGTCTGGTCTTCTGCACCGGGACGGCAGTCGGCGATATTGCGTGCGGGTACAACGACGGATGCGCTGATGTCGTCTTCCATCTGCACTTTCTCCGCGGCAATGAAATCCTGACGCACCTTGAATACCCGCCACTTGTTAGCACGGTCGAAACCCACGCGCAGGTAGGAGGCGATAACCTTGCGGTCGTGCAGCTTGAGTTCATGTCCGGGGGCGCCGTCCACCATGTCCACGGTGAGGTGCTCACGCCAGCGGTTGCCCCATTCCTGACGGTAGAAACGCTTGATCATCAGTACCAGGGCGAGAATGCGTGGCGGGATGGAATCCAGCCATTCGTTGTATTCATCGGTGTAGCTGGACGAGGGCGTCAGCAGCTTGATGACCGAGCCCAGGCTGCGCTCTTCGCTGAGTGGCTTGCGCGTGGGGTCGCGGTCCTCGTCTGCGTGCTCGGGACGGAAGCGGTTGCTGTAGTCGCGGTCGAAGATTTCCTGCACCCGGTCGAGATCGGCCTGCAGATCGTCCACGAATAGGGGCGAATAGATGACGGCATCATTGAGTGATTTGGAGATCTCGGATTTACCGCCGCCGGAAACCGTGCTGGGCTTGTGGCAGAAAGTGCCTTCGGGATCGGTGCCCACCAGCCGCCACGAGGGCGCACCTGGGTGTTTCTTCATTTCGATCTTGTAGCCGTTGGGCTGTACGTAGATCTTGCCGGGCTGCAGTCGGATCTTCTGTTTTTTGCCATCTTTCCACCAGGTGATGGTCTGCTTGTTCAGATCCATGCGCAGATCCTGGGGGACATAGATGACGTCCGGGAACTTCCTGTCGATGCCGTAGCCCTTGGACTTGACTTTCATGATCTGGCCATAATTTCTGACCATTTCATCGAAGCTGTAGTTGGGATCCCGGGTGCGGCTGTCCACGCCGTATTCCTCACCGTGGTTACGGCGCGGGAAAGCCAGGGCGCCGCCGGCATGTTCCTCTTCGGCCAGCCCGAACAGGTTGGCGGAATAGCCGATCTGGGTCTTTACTTCCTTCTTGCAGTAGCCGTAGTAGTTGTCTGCGAGAATGGTGACGATGACGCCACGTTCGTCCCGTGCGGTGATCTTGAAGGCCTGGCCGTCGTTGTACAGTTCATCTGCTTCTTTCCAGCACATGCCTTCACGGCGCTGGCGTTCGCTGGCATCTTCCCAGCGGGGCAGGCCCAGCTCCTTTTTCGTGAAGTTGACCAGATGCGGGGCGAGAACCACGCAGCCCGTATGACCGGTCCAGTGTTCGATATCCAGGGCGGCATCGAACTTGGGCAGATAGGGGTTGCCACCGTTGCCGAAGATGCTTTCCACGAAATCCAGGTTGCTCACCAGGTTGCCGGGTGCGAAGAAGCGGATCTCCATGGTCTTTTCAGCATCCATGCCGGGTATTTCCGGGCAGACCACAGGTCGCAGCAGCAGTGAGACGAACATGCGCGCCGGCGTTTCTTCTTCAGAAGTGAAGGGCAGGGTCAGCAGGGAATCGGGAGGCGTCATTGCATGGCCCAGCATGGCGGCGAACACTTTTTTGGGCACTGCTTTCTTGTCGCCGGGTATGGGCAGGCCATCTTCGGCAATGTGGAAGGAGCCTTTCGTGGTGCGACGGTCGCTGGCGGGGTTGTGCAATACCCCCTGTTTCACGCGATAGCTGGAGACGATGTCGGATTTGAACTCGTCCTTGCCCATGGGCAGAGAGAGTTCCCGGGCAACGCCGTGGCGGTCCAGTACAAAAGTATTGCTGGGGAGACGGGGCATTTCCACGTCGCCGAGGTCACCCAGGTAATCCTGCAGAAAATCTTCGATGCGCCGGTCCACGGGGCAGCGATAGTCGGTGAGCAGCCGGTTCTTTTCCCGGTACGTGCGCAACAAATCATCTGCGGTAGACAGAAAGGCGGTAGCATAGCCGTCGGCGCAGGTGGGCTGACCGGAAGAGGCCAGCTTCAGGTTGATGTACATGTGAAGCTTTTTTCGTTCTTCTTTTATACTGTTGTCTGGCAGATCCAGACCAAGAGCCCGCTGGAGATCCATGATCTCTACATACCTCCGGGTAGCACCAAAACTTCCGGGTGCGTACCACTGTTCAATTGGACAATGAGCCGGTAAGGTTGCCCGAACTGGGCCTCAGGTTCAAGTATGAAACCCCGCTGAAACCCTTGTCAGAGTGCGTTTTTGTGCGGGATTTTATTGTTGTATCAATGAATAAGATTAACTACATGATTCGATTTCTTGGAAGGGTAATTGTCAGGGCTTTATGGAACTGAAGCAGAAAATTCAGGCGAGCTATCTGGCCGTGGTGATTATCTGGAGCACCACGCCACTCGCCATTCAGTGGAGCGGCAGGGGCGTCAGCTATCTTTTTGGGGTAACCGCACGCATGGTTATTGGTCTTGCTGTCTGCCTGTTGCTGCTGCGCCTCATGAGATTACCCATGGACTGGCAGCGCAAAGCGCTGCTGACTTACCTGGCTGCGGGCCTGGGCATCTACGCGGCGATGCTTTGTGTCTACTGGGGGGCGCAGTACATTCCCTCCGGTTGGATTTCGGTGCTTTTCGGTCTGACGCCCATCGTGACTGGCGTCATGGCGCGGCGCTTCCTGGGAGAAAGAGCACTTGGCGGAGTGCGCCTTGTCGGTGTATTTACTGGTATCATGGGGCTGGTGGTGGTTTTTTACGGGAGCCTGCATTTTTCCGAAAACGCGTGGTACGGTGTGGTTGCGCTGTTGTGTTCGGTTACGTTACATTCTGCCAGCACCGTCTGGACAAAATACCTTGGATTTCATGGTCATGGCCTGGTTATCGTGGCTGGCGGGCTGCTGGTGGCGGTGCCGCTTTATCTGTTGACCTGGTGGCTGCTGGAGGAACCCTGGCCTGTACAGATTCCGCTCAGAGCGATGGGCGCGATACTGTATCTTGGGGTAATTGCCACGGTGCTGGGATTTGCTGCCTTTTTTACGTTCTGCGCCATGTGGATGCAACAAGGGTGGCATTGCTGACGCTGATGACGCCCATACTGGCCCTCTGGCTGGGCCGCTGGCTGAACGATGAAAGCCTGAGCTGGCCGGTGGTGGCGGGCACCGTGCTGATCCTGTCCGGGCTGTTGCTCTACGAGTTCGGCGAGCGCCGGGAAAACAGCCTGCGGGTATTGCCGCACAACTGAACAAGGGGGCATCGGGATGCCTGCCCCACAGCGAGAAAGATTACAGATACCGATATGCAAACAACAGTTTTCAGAAAATGGATGATACTGGCAGTCTGTTGCTGTATGCCTGCGGTATCGCTTCAGGCTGCCCGTGTGATCGAACCCATTCAGACCGTATCCGAACCACTGGGACTCGATCCCGGAATCGTGGCGCTGGGGGACAGACTTTTCCATGATCTGCGTCTGTCCAGAAACAACACGGTCAGTTGCGCGCACTGCCATCGGTTGAATGCCGGCGGTGATGATGACATGCCTGTTTCCATCGGCATCGAAGGCAAGGCGGGCGATGTCAACGCACCGACGGTTTTTAATCTTAATCTGAATATTGCCTTTTTCTGGGATGGCCGTGCTTCCACACTGGAAGAGCTGGTGGGCATGCCGCTAAAAGATGACAGGGAGATGGACACCGACTGGCCTGAAGTGCTGTCCAAACTGGGCAAGGACCGGAAAATGGTCGCTGACTTCGAACGGCTGTTTCCCGGTAAAGGCATGACAAAAGAAACCATTGCGCGGTCCATCGCGGATTTCATGCGTTCCCTGGTGACGCTGGATTCCCCCATGGACCGGTGGCTGAACGGTGAGAAGGATGCTTTGACCCACGAGCAGCTGCGCGGCTACAGACTGTTCAAATCCTATGGCTGCGTGGCCTGTCATCAGGGTGAGGCGGTTGGCGGAAACATGTATGCCGGCATGGGCGCCTTCCAGGATTATTTCAGGGACAGGAAAAGGCCACTCACCATAGCGGACAATGGCCGCTTCAATGTCACCGGGGATGAAAGGGACAGGCATGTTTTCAAGGTGCCCGGTTTGCGTCGACACTGACTGCACCCTATTTCCACGATGCCGGCGCTGCCACACTGGAAGAGGCTATCGTTATCATGGGTAAATACCAGCTGGGCAGACAGATTCCAAAACAGGATGTGTCAGACATCAAGGCCTTTCTCGGCAGCCTGCTGGGTACGCACCCCAGGCTGGTTTCACCTTGAAGAAAACACTTGCGATACGCGGCGGGATGGCGCTGATCGTCGTTATCGTCATCATAGCGGCATCCTATCTCTATGAACGCAACGCTTCCTTCAGCGGGCAAAGTGCGATCTCTGATCTTCTGTTTCAGATACGTGAGCAGGACATACGGCTGGACCGGGATGTCGAACGTATCATCTCGTTCCGTCTGCCGCATTATGATTCCCTGGTGCAGTCCGGAAAGCAGCTGCAGGAACTCATTGCAGCGGCAGCAAGGCAGCAAAGGCTTATCAGTAGGAATTATCCTCCAGCATTCAGTGACGGTCTTTTCCGTTACCTTGATACGCTGAAGAAGAAGCGCAGCTTCATCGAGCGCATCCAGCACCACATTGCGCTGGTGAGAAACAGTTTTCTTTACCTGCCGGGCCTGATTGAAGAGTGCACGACTGATGACAGTACACCCGAAAACAGGGACTTGCTGAACAGGCTGGTGATGGGGGTCTATACCCATTACCTGTTTCCCGACAAAGTGCTGATCAGCGATATCCGTGCACGGATGAGTGATATCCGCGCACATTCTCTCGCCGCGGGAAATCTGCTGAAGCATGTTGAAATCACCTTGGGCAATACAGAAAAAATTGAGCAGCTCAAGCAGCAGATGGACTCGATGGACAGTGACGAACAGTTCGTGGAGTTGAGGAATCTGCTCAAAGAATACAGTCTTCGTGATGACCGCTATTCCGTATTGCTGGGCGTGATTCTGCTGCTGACAGTGCTGTTGCTGCTGATCTGGTTGTGGCGCACTCTCGAAAGACTGGACAGGGCGCGCCGTCTCGCCGAGCAGTCACATGAGCGTTTGCAGGATGCGGTGGAAAGTCTCGGCGAAGCGTTCGCCCTGTTCGACAGGGACGGCAGGCTGGTGCTGAACAATCAGACCTTCATCAGGTTCTATCCCTGGCTGAAAGGACTGTTGCGGCCGGGTGTCACGCTGGAACAGATTCGCAAATGGAATGCACCTCACATGACGTGCGGCAGTGTAGCAGGGGAAAAGCCGGGGGAGGACTGCGCCGGCTTTGCGAACTCGGAAGCCCCCTATTACTTCGAGAGGATAGGCAAGGACCGCTGGTATCTTGCCAGCAACCGCAGGACCAAGGAAGGTGGCACAGTCAGTGTCAGAACGGATGTCAGCGGTTCCAAGGCGTCGGAGCAGGAACTGCGCAAACTTGGCCGGGCGCTGGAACAAAGCCCTGCTTCGGTGGTGATCACCGATACCGGGGGCGTGATCGAGTATGTCAATCCCAAGTTCGAACAGGTATCCGGCTATTCAGCGGCAGAAGTCCTCGGCAGGAAACCTTCGGTGCTGAAAAGCGGCGAAACTACCGACGCTGCCAGCCATGGAGAGCGAAGCGAAGGCTGGTAGACCCCAGTAGCCGCGAGGCCGCACTGTTTTCCCGGCGTGCCTTGCGCCAGAGGGAAAACAAAGTAGGCCTCCGAACGC
>NZ_JBHNMF010000125.1:0-7940 GCF_048562965.1 Thiolapillus sp.
GTCGAAGACGACCTCAGTTGGGTCAAGCACCCGAAAGCGCCTGATGATGCGCTCGCCATCAAAGACCAATTGCTGAACAACGTATCGGACATTGCTAATTCGGCATTGAACCGTAATTCTGAAGCGGCTCGGGCACTGGGCGTGGAATTGGATAACACGTCTTCATCTCCAGGCGGCAACCCAGCGAACTCTTTGGGGCACACACCCATTCCTCAACGCCCCATCATCGTCTTTATCTCGATGAATCTTTCAGATGACTACCTGCGGGAAATGTTCGCATACGGGGCCACACACCCCGACGTGCGGTTTGTTCTGCAAGGGTGGATTCCACCGAAGATCGGGGACTTGCAGAATGCACTGGGGGCGCTTATCACAGACTTGTCACATCCACCGAATATCGACATCGATCCTTCGATATTTAAGCAGTATGACGTCCAGTCTGTGCCGGTATTCGTCCGGGAAGACACGAACCCTGTTCGGCGCATCGATGGCGAGTTGTCCCTGGATGGCGCCGTCGACTGGCTTCTTTCCCATCGTCCTGCGCCAGCGAATCCTGTAGGACCACTATCCGACATCGAGGAGCCGAATATCCTGGATGAAATCCAGCAACGGCTGGAAAACTTCGACTGGAAAGCCCAAATTGCCAAGGCCAAAGAAAATGCTGGCCACATGCTGCAGGGCGTTTTTCTCCCGCCGGCGGAAAAGGACAACACCTATTGGGTAGACATCTCCACGATTTTCAAACAGGACATCACGCTTCCTGATGGACGTGTCGTCGTTAAGGCGGGAACCCGCGTCAATCCATTGGATTCGGTGAGGCTCGACCATCGCTATGTCTTCTTCGATCCCAAGGACCGGCACCAGGTAAACATCGTCAAAAAATGGCTACGCCGATATAACAACCTGACGTTGATCGCCACTCAATTCAAACCGCTGGCGGATGAATCCAGCGCGCTGGTCAAAGAGCTTGGCCAGTTGGTCTATCCGTCCAATTCCTCATTGATACAGCGTTTTCAGATTCATTCAGTGCCTGCCCTGGTAGAGCAGGACAACGGATTGCTGAAGGTCACGGTAAAAAAACCGCAACACGATGACTCCGCGGATCCGGCGGAACAAGCTGATTTACAAACGAGTGCCCATGTTCTTCCGAAAAAAGCCGGCTGATACTGCTTCTACAAACTCGCTTTCACCGCAGGATAAGGCGTTGTTGGCCATCGCCGATGCATTCCGCCGGGAACGCCTGGCCGCACGCCGGCGCCGTTGGTTGGTTGTGACTCTCTTTCTCGGGGTGTTCATTCTTTCCACTGCGGTTCAGCTGGGAGAAAAGAAAGGGGTGATCAAATCCCTGAAAGCAACAGGTGCCGGGGAACATACCGCCGGCATTGTGCTCATCGATGGGGTAATCGGTGAAAAAGGGGGTGAGGAGACACGATTGGTCATCGACGCCATCCGTAAAGCCTTCGAGTCGAAACAGACGGACCGCGTGGTTCTTCTCATCAATAGTCCCGGCGGCAGCCCTTACACCGCGGACAGAATCATCCGTGCTATCACGTTGATACGTGAAAAAAATGACAAGCCCCTTGATGCTGTAATCGAAACCGTTGGTGCCTCGGCTGCCTACATGATAGCGGCCAGCGCAGACCGTATTTTGGCCAGTGAGTACTCCATGGTAGGGTCTATTGGTGCCAAAATGGCAGCCTGGAATTTCCACGATGCCACAGAGAAACTGCATGTGCGCCAGCTGGTGTTTGCGTCCGGGGCTCTCAAGAACATGCTCGACCCCTTCAGTCCACCAACCGAGGAGGGCATGAGGAAAGCGGATACGCTGGTGCGCCAAGCTGCCAATTCATTCTCATCCTACGTCAAAGACAAACGTGGCGACAAATTAACGCAACCCATAGAAAAGCTGTCTACCGGCGAGGTGTGGATGGGGAAGAAAGCACTGGCATTGGGACTCATTGATCAAATCGGCACATTGGAAAATCTGCTCGAGGATACCGATAGCAAACAACTGCTGTTCAAAAAGGACGCCCCTTTGATCGACCAGTTGTTGAAAGGAATGTCCGAGCACATCGTTACACCCTTCAATACATTGCGAGGACGGCTGCAATGACGGCAACGCGCATCTGGGCTTTCTTGTTCGTTTTTCTATTCACGACAGGTTCAGCGCTGGCCGGCGGGGTAGAGCGTGATATGCGCTGCCCCAATGCCAATATTCTTGGCGCGGGGCTATTCAACAAGGTTTGCTGGTCCTGCATGTTCCCCGTAAAGCTGTTCGGGCGCACCGTTTTCAGAGGGGACACATCCGCACCAGATAAGTCGGCCACAAAAACCATTTGTGTATGTGGTGGTGACCTGAAAAAAGGCATTCCTCCTCGAATCGGGATTACCCTGGGAATGTGGCAGCCGACCCGCATTGTCGAACTTGTTCGCCGTCCCTATTGTTTCCCCGCCATGGGTGGCGCCCAAATGGGGGGGGATATGTACAACATGGGGGGAGAAACGCATACCGGCTATCAACAGCAAGCTACCCAGGGCGTTAGTTCGAAACGAATGGATTTGTTCAATATCCATTATTACGTCTTCCAGCTGTTTGCCCTGCTGGAGTTGCTCGATATGCCTGGTTGCGGGCCTAAAGCCTTTGCGTCATTTGATGTTATGTTCCTGGGTGAAGCATTCCCGAACTGGTATGACGACAAACTCTCCTTCCTGGTACAACCAGAATCTGTGGTATTCAGTAATCCTATCGCAAAGGTCGCTTTACCGATTGACTGCATCGCCGCGAGCACTAATGAGCCAATTGACAAGCTTCATTGGGCCATTGGTTGCTGGGGGTCTGTCTATCCGTTTACCGGCAATGTCAACGTCAGCGCCCATACCATCAATAATTCCAGTCTGGTAGGCGTACGGGCCATGGCGCTGATGGCCAGGCTACAGCTGATGCAGCGCACCATGGGTAATGATGCAGCTTGCGAAGCACAAAAAATGCCAATCCTGGTGAAGAGCCAGTACAAGATGCAAATGATGTTCCCGGTACCCGAATCGAAGTCATTGGGTTCCTACGCCAATGTGCCGCCCCCACAGACGGATCCCAACCAGCCACCTGAAGACAACACAAATGGGGGAACCCAGGTACCGGTGGTGGACCCGAAAAGTCTGCCCAATATCAATAAGCATTGCTGTCATAACATTGGCGAAACCGACCTGAAATGGGGCTCCTGGCGTTCAAGGCCAGCAACCGGTGAGGACCAGGTGTACCTGCTGTGGCAGTGGGTGGACTGTTGTT
This sequence comes from Thiolapillus sp., assembly GCF_048562965.1. Taxonomy (NCBI): domain Bacteria; kingdom Pseudomonadati; phylum Pseudomonadota; class Gammaproteobacteria; order Chromatiales; family Sedimenticolaceae; genus Thiolapillus; species Thiolapillus sp. Next base: position 3,287 of record NZ_JBHNMF010000125.1, read on the forward strand.
TGGGGGCGTCGTTCTGATGATTAATGACCGCTACTGTGACAATTTTGGGGGTCGCTATTCTTCGCGGGGGGGCGATGAAGGCTGACCGTAGACTTGCCGCCGCGCTTGCGGCCTGGACCGCGTTTTTCCCAATTTTCTTTCAGCTCACGGCCGCACGAGCGGCCGACACCATTGTGAATAGCGCAGAACAAGGACAAAACGATGCCATAAATATCCTTGGGCAATCCGCTACTTTGCCCACGGTTCGGGCAATTGACCCATTCGACAGCTGGAATTCCAATGAAAATGAAATATTCGTAAAAGAAATATTGCCGGGCGCGGATGCCAGCCAACTGGGAAAATACGAAGACACGTTCGACCACCCGAATACACTTAAAGATTTCACAACACAGGAAATGCGGAATGTGAAAGGGGTGGGTTGTGAAAAAATCAACTTTGAGTTTGTCTCAAATGACACTGTAGCCTGGGTTGAGCCAAGGAAGGTAAAAAAGGTGGTAGTGACTGACCCCGCTACGGGCAAAGACATCATTGAATACCAGGACCAAGGCATCGAGCATTTTGTCCATCAGTGGTTTTACCTTACTGACAACCACAATCCTCCGACTGGTTTGCCCCTCAATTTCCCTCCCGTCCCCAGTATCGCGGGAACAGCAATGACGAAGGATTATTTCGTCAAAGAATTGGCTCCGGATACCTACCTTGTATACCGGTGGCATTACTCACCCTATGCGGCGCCTGCTGATGGCACCTACTTTGCTTATAACCACCGAATCTCCGGAGCCGATGCGACCGTGATCGCCGATGGGAAAAACCTGTCCAATCGTTACCAGTTTTCCGGTCGTGTGTTGCCATCTACGGTTTACCAGTACATTACTTTTCACGCTGATATCTATCGCGTGAAACGTGTCTGGCTGGACCCTGACGTTGTAGGCTTTCCCTGTCCTCCTACCTATCCCCCGGGTTCAACGATAGATGGGGTGAACATTGTCAACGGCGGTGTAGATTTCAGTGACATTCTCACCAATAGAGAAAAAAAGATATACCACGCGGGTAACGCATTTGAACTGCTTATGCGTTCACACAATGTTAATGAACTCGATTCTTATAGCCCAGAGATTCAGCAACTGGCAGCAACAGCTGCTGGTTTCAGCAGCTTTAACGAGTTCTCCCAATATTTCAGTGGCTGTACTGAAGATGCCAACATCGTCTGGGGAAAAGGTTCCGCTCACCGAGAGGATATCTACACTTGTTCGAGTGTTCGGGACGACCTCGATGAGGGATGCAGCGGTGAACGAAAAACACGTTTTGATTATGTCATGACGAAAGATGTGTTAAGGGTCACTGCGGAATGGCTGGGGCGTGACTGCCCGAAAGAGGGACAGGACCGCTACGATGATTGTTTGAACAATACCTGCCCGGCTGATGCACAAACCGAATACACGTCATGTAACAATGATTGTGACAATGACTATAACGCTTGTATTAACGCAGGCACGGACCAGAGCACTTGTGACAGCGAACACACGTCCTGCAAAAGCGACTGCACAACAGACTATAACAACAATATTGGTGGTTGCCCGTCCGAATGTGCTGTTGAGCGCGATACCTTGATTGACGAATGTAACGAATGGAATACAAATAATGCTGGCCCCTATGATATGACCGGCAAAGTCTGGCCGCTGACTACACGGACTGTGGGGGCTGGCAACGAAACAATAACATCTATAGAAGATGTCCCTCCAAGTAAGGTCAAATACACCACTTACATCACTCCCTTTGGTGGCAATTCCCTTGCCCACTTTTCCTATAACCATACCATTCAGGGTGCGACGGGCTCTATCACTGATTACGGGGACGCGCTCAATAATTGGGCCATGACAGGCACCGCAACCGCTGTTGGAAGCGAATTCAGCGTTGAGGCGGATATCTATGCGGTTCAGGACAACTATATCGATGGTTGTGAAGACTATCTCATGTTTCTTGCCGATGGTATGTGTGTTGAATGGCAGGACGGCGATTTTGATTGCAGTAGTGGTGAGTGCGAACTGGTCAATTCATCTGCCGTTGACCTTCACTGCACCAATGACCGCGGTCCCTGCACCACGCTTGATGGGGTGAGCTTTTGTGAAAACACGGGTCCCAATACCGGGATCGCCAAACTGCTGCCGCGTTGGGGGTTCGATAAAATGGCCATCCGTGGTAACGCTGACCCCGATTCCTGCGCGTCCGGCGAGCCCGGGCCGCCGGTCAAGTTTTTGCCGACGATGTGCTGGGAAGCCAGCGGGGGACCACTGGATTGCAGCAAAATTATTACCGGCCTCGGTGATTGCTGGACAGACCCCCAGGGTGACGTTCATTGTGTCAACGGGGACGGCAGCGGTCTAACTGGCACCAATTTCAGCCCAGACGGCTACAAAGACGACTGCGATGAGATGGGGTATCCCTCCCGAAATGACTGCCGCCTGGTATCAACCAATGTCTGCAAGGAGTGCGCTGAAGGTGTGGCCTCCGGAACCTGTTATGCCTATTCCATCGAATGGGATTGCGGAACCGACATGGATTACGATTCCCCGGATTCCGTAACCTACACCCAGTCCTGCGACGGCACCACCATGCGTTGCATGGGAACCGAATGCCATAATGTCAAAGGCGAGAGTAACCCGAATATGCAGCGGGCACTCGCGGCATTGGAGATGCTGGACCAAATGCGTACCGACCTGGTTTGCGAGGAAACCGGTAAGCCACCTTCAAGCCCGAACGAGCCCTGTACCCTGCGCTACTTCAACGGCAAAAAACAGACCTGCAAGATTCCTATTGGACACCAAATCGGTTTGACTCCCAACTGCTGTGAGGAAGGCGCAGAAGCGGCAGCAGGCATTGATGCGCTTGCCTATCTGCAGCTGATTTATTACACCAACAAACTGGGGCTCTTCGACAAGGTGTTCGATGCCGTGTCCGGTATGGGTAAGCTTCCCGGGCTTACCGAGATCTTCGAGAAGTTCACCGGCGCCAAGCAGGCCATCAGTCAGACCTTGTTGCCGGCAGAAACCCCCTTCTCCGGGATTGCCAATGAAATCAGTAAGGAGGGGTGGGCACAAACGATAGTGAACCATACCGGGGCTTTTGGGGAGGCCATTGCCGACATCTTGAACGGCTTGGCGGAATCACTCAATCAGTTTTTGGCGGACATGTTTGACCAGGCTTTCGCGGATTCTATTATTCAGCCAGGCAGTGGCTCGACGCTGCCCCAGCTCGGCCCCGCGCTTCAAATCATCATGTATGTCTATCTCGTCTACCAAATACTGAAGATACTCGGTCATCTGATTTTCAAGTGCGAAGAGGATGAGCTCAAACTGGGCATCGAGCGAAAAGTCGGCAACTGCCATTACGTGGGCAGTTATTGCGCGAAAGACACATTCCTTGGCTGTGTGCAGACCAATGAATCGTATTGCTGTTTTTCTTCGCCGCTGGCCCGTATCATCCATGAACAGGCCCGCGCCCAGGGCGTGGGGGCAGACCCCTTTATGCGGCGTAAAGGGTATGGCAAACCGAAGCACCCGCGTTGCAAGGGGCTGACGTTAACTGAGATGTCGCAAATCGACTGGAATGCCATCGACCTGACGGAATGGATATCCTTGTTGCAGGATGCGGGCATCCATCCTTCTACAGCCAACCCAAGCGATATGGTGGGGATTGGACCATGAGCATGCATGCATCAGTACTACCGCGCGGCCCGTTCGTAGCGGCCGCTTTATCAATCGCTGCTACGCCATCATGGGCGGCACAGTTCGGTCAACAGAACGAACATCGGGTGGACGCCAATGCTGTCTGGGGCCTCAACGTCACCCGTGGTGTGCGGACCGCAAGCCAGAAAGCCACCGGGTTTTTGAGCATCGATACCAGAGAGGCACATTTGAACAAGACCGTCACCCCGCGGATTTCAAACATCCAGAGTAATCGTGAATTGCTCCGTTCCATGCCGACCTGCTTCGACCCGGATGACCCCGCGCGTATACCCTGGTATGGCAATGTCGAGGAGAACTACACCGGCGGCGGTGGCGGCGGTACCGTCGACAAGTCCGCCTGGTGGAAATTTACACTGTCGATAAAACCTGCACCCAATGTCACGGAGTTTCCCAGGTCCGCTTCGGTCAAAGCGTATTTCCCCACACCGGCCGCGACCATCTCCATGGGAAGCTGGACGCTCTATCCTGAAGGCGATCCTGCTGCAAATGCCTGTGATGACTATAACCCCTGTTTTGTCTACAGCTATTCATTCGATTCATCCGACCCGTCGTTGCCCATTATGAGCGCCTGCAACATTCCCGGAGTGACGTTCTCCCGGCAGTCATCATTGCTGCCACAAGCGGATTTCGATCACAGGCCGAAATGCGTCAACAATATGTACCTGAAAGTATTCTTACACCAGGTATGGGCCTGCTTTTTCGATATCGAGGAGTCCGATCCTTATTGCACCTCCGAATTGGGCGGCACCTACACCATCCACGCAAACTGGTCTGAATCGACGTCCGGACCGCCACCGTCTGTCGATACAGTGACACATACCCCCGTGACTTACGATTATGACCCAAGAACCTGCAGCCCTGTTCCATAGCCACTTTCACGAGCCCTGTTCCATGAAAACGATAACCCA
>NZ_JBHNMF010000126.1:0-7922 GCF_048562965.1 Thiolapillus sp.
CGCGTTCGGAGGCCTACTTTGTTTTCCCTCTGGCGCAAGGCACGCCGGGAAAACAGTGCGGCCTCGCGGCTACTGGGGTCTACCAGCCTTCGCTTCGCTCTCCATGGCTGGCAGCGAATGACGCCTTTCTCCAGGTCAGAGCTTGTGCCAGACGGATTGAGGCGCTGACCAAACAGCGAACACAGGCCAAAAATCAATTGCACGCGTTGCAGGCTACGGACACAACACCTTCATTCATTTTGGAGGACGTCCAGTTATCGATTACCCAGGCTGATCACCAAATCGATACATTGCGTAAACGCACCTTGCAGTTAATCGAGGCCAACGAAACAATGCAACAGGTACTGGCCTTATTGTTGTCAGTGAAAGGGATCGCTGAAGCCAGCGCCATTCAACTCATGGGAGAACTGCTGGTTTTGCCTGAAGACATGAAAGCCAAACAATGGGTGGCAATGGCCGGCCTGGATCCCAAGCATCATCAATCAGGCAGCAGCATCAACAAAAAGGCGCGAATCAGTAAGGTGGGCAACCGTTACCTGCGCCAAGCCCTCTATATGCCGGCATTGAGCGCTGCCCGCCACGACAAACATGTCAATGGCTACTATAGGCACCTGATCGAAAAGCGTGGACTCAAGAAAATACAGGCCATCTGTGCGGTGATGCGCAAGTTGTTACACGCCGTTCACGCCATGCTCAAACAACAAAAGCCATTTGATAACACGCGGTTCTTTGACCTGTCTGGAACCATCGCATGATAAATTATTTGGATCACCACATGGCAAATTGGAGTTGCATGTGAACAGAGTATCTACGGATACAGGTTTTGCCATAACCCGGGGAAGTCAGCCCTGCTCTACGGGCCGTAGGTTTTCCAGTTCTTCGTCGGTGAACAGGCGTGAAACCGTGACGAAACGCAGTCCCAGGGGAATCTCCAGGGAAAAGCCCGCGCCGCGTCCTTCCGTGACATCGATGGTCAGATGGGTGTTCTGCCAGAATTCGAACTGGTCCGCTGCCATGTAGAAGTCGCAACCATGCACCTGGCCCAGCTTCACGTCCCGGGAGCCCACCATGAAATCCCCCACGGCAAAGCACATGGGAGCCGAGCCGTCGCAGCAGCCGCCACTCTGGTGGAACATCAGCTCGCCGTGCCTTTCCCGCAACTGGTCGATGACTTTTGCCGCGGCTTTCGTAACGGCCACCCGTTCGGAGTATTCCTTATTGCTCATATCGTTTTCCTGAAAGGGGACTGCGCCGTAGCACAGTCCCTTGGCAATGTATCAGATCAGAAGAATCCGAGAGGATTCTTGTCGTAGGACATGAGGATGTTCTTGGTCTTGCGGTAATGGTTGAGCATCATCTTGTGGGTTTCGCGGCCGATGCCGGACTTCTTCTGTCCGCCGAAGGACGCGTGGGCGGGATACAGGTGGTAGCAGTTGGCCCAGACGCGACCGGCCTCGATGCCCCGGGCCAGAGTCTGCATCTGGTGAATGTCCCGGGTCCAGACGCCGGCGCCCAGTCCGTACATGGTGTCGTTGGCGATCTGCAGGGCTTCTTCCTCGTCCTTGAAGGTGGTCACGCAGAGCACCGGACCGAAGATCTCTTCCTGGAACACACGCATGTTGTTCTGGCCCTTGAGCACCGTGGGCTTGATGTAATAGCCCTCGGGATAGGTCTCGTTGTTGTAGGCTTCGCCGCCGCAGAGAACCTCGGCCCCTTCATCCTTGCCGATCTGGATGTAGTTGAGGATCTTCATGAACTGGTCGTTGGATGCCTGGGCGCCCATCATGGTGGAGGCGTCCAGGGTGTCGCCCATCTTGATGGCGTCGATACGCTTCAGGCAGCGCTCCATGAACTCGTCGTAGATGTTCTCCTGGATCAGCGCCCGGGAAGGACAGGTGCAGACCTCGCCCTGATTGAAGGCGAACAGCACCAAGCCCTCGATGGCTTTGTCCAGGAAGTTGTCGTCGGCGGCCATGACGGAGTCGAAGAAGATGTTGGGCGATTTTCCCCCCAATTCCAGGGTCACCGGGATGATGTTCTCGGAAGCGTACTGCATGATGAGGCGGCCGGTGGTGGTTTCCCCGGTGAAAGCCACCTTGCGGATATCCGGGTGGGTGGCTAGGGGCTTGCCGGCCTCGGGGCCAAAGCCATTGACCACGTTGAGCACGCCGGGAGGCAGCAGGTCCTGAATCAGCTCAATGACCACCAGAATGGAAGCCGGGGTTTGTTCGGCAGGCTTGAGCACCACGCAGTTGCCGGCGGCCAGGGCCGGTGCCAGTTTCCAGGCGGCCATGAGGATGGGGAAGTTCCAGGGGATGATCTGACCCACCACGCCCAGGGGTTCGTGGACTTCCATAGACACCGTACTCGCATCCAGGTCGGAGACCTCGCCGGACTCGGCGCGGATCACGCCTGCGAAGTAGCGGAAGTGGTCGACGGTCAGGGGAATGTCGGCGGCCAGGGTTTCGCGGATGGCTTTGCCGTTGTCCCAGGTTTCCGCATGGGCGATCCTGTCCAGGTTTGCCTCGATGCGGTCGGCGATCTTCAGCAGCATGTTGCTGCGTTCGGTGACAGAGCTCTTGTTCCATGCCGGCGCGGCTTTCCAGGCAGCGGCAACGGCCAGGTCGATGTCCTTGCTCCCGGAGCGGGGCACGCGGCACAGGAACTGGCCGTTTACCGGGGACATGTTTTCAAAATAGTCACCTTCCACCGGGGCGACCCATTCGCCACCGATGAAGTTCTCGTACTGTTCTTTGAATTCGGGTTGCTTGTCTGACATGGTTTTCTCCTGAAGTTCAGTTCTTGTAGACCCCTCAATCCACCCGGGCTGGGGAAGTCGGCGAAGTCCATCTAAACTAAGCTTTTTGCGGGTACTGTGATTGCCTCAGCATCCAGAAACGTTGCTCCTGCGTCCAGAAGCACGCTGCCCGGGAGAAAAGCTGGTGTATGATTCAGGCTGGCGATAAGCCCTGCGGACTCGGGAAACGGGATGTCGGAAAAGCTCAACAAGCTGCGCGCGCCACAGAAGCTCATCGAGAACCGGGTGGGATTCACCGGGGAGGGCGCTGAGGTTGCCATCTATGATACTTATGAGGCTGCGTCACGCGTGCGCCTGGATGCCGACGAGCTCCTGTTCTGCGGCATGATCTCCGGGCGCAAGATCATGCACCATCCTGATGATGCGGCAGATGCTCCGGGGACAGTGTTCCTGCCCCATGAAAGCTTTGTGCTGGCACCAGGGGAAGCGGTGGAGATCGATTTTCCCGACGCCAGCCGGAAAAACCCCACTACCTGCCTGACTGTGGAAATCTCCCGGGAAAAGGTTACCCAGGTCAGTGAACGCCTGGTCGATTCCCTGGGAATGACCGAGGTGGCGGAACAGTGGCAGTTCGGCAATCCGGTGCTGCACACCCACCACAACAGTGAAACCCAGCGCCTGCTCAACCGGCTCATCAAGCTGTTCATGGAGAACCACCCGGACCGGGATCTGCTCATCGACCTGAATGTCTCTGAACTCATCGTCCGCCTGCTGCGTCACAAGACCCGTGATTTCCTGCTCACCTGGTGCAGCAGGGATCCGGAAGCCAATGCACTCATCGCAGCCCTGGACTGGATCAACAGCACCCTTTCCCAGCCCCTGGACATCACCCGGCTTTGCCGTCATGCGGGCATGAGTCGCAGCCGTCTGTACGTGGAGTTCAAAGAGAAGATCGGCTGTTCTCCCGTGGAGCTGCAGCAGCAGTTACGTCTCAAGCGGGCGGCGGAGCGCATCCGTAGCGGTGAGGCCATTACAGCCGTGGCCTACGACCTGGGTTTCAAGAGCCCCAGCCATTTCTGCCGGCGTTTCAAGGCTTTTTTTGGCTGCGTGGCCACGGAGTACAAGGAACGCTCCGGTAGTTGAGCGGGTGTTTCAGCGGACAGGATGCCGTTTGCAGGCCCAGCACATACTGTGTCTATTCGTCGTCGGGAATGCCGCTGTTGTTCACTTCCAGAACATGGGCCTGGAACACCACGTCCTGGCCGCTCAGGGGGTAATTGAAGTCTACCAGTACCTTGTCTTCATCGGTTGACAGCAATACGCCCAGGGTTTCATCACCGTCTGGCAGGCTGAAGGAGAGCACCTGCCCCGCCTCGAGTCGGGCGTCTGCAGGAAAGTCACTGCGGGGCATTTCCTTGACCAGTTCCGCTTTGCGCTCGCCCCAGGCCTGTTCGGGGGTAAGGGTCAGGGTCTGTTCTTCGCCCGCTGTCAGACCGTAGAGCGCGAGTTCCAGGCCAGGAAGCAGGGTGCCGTCTCCCAGGGTGCAGGTCATCGCCTCGTCCTCCGTATCGAAGGCAACGGTGCCGTCCGTCAGGGACAGGCTGAAATGCAGCGTGACCGTGCTGCCCGGCATGAGTTCGTTCGTCAATGTGTTTCCCCCGGGATCAGTGCATTTCAGAGGCGAGCTGTGCCAGGGTAGGCAGGTCGATATGTGGTTCATAGCCCGCTCCAGCCGTGCCGTAGCGCTGCGACCCATGCATTTGTGTTCCGGGTCGCCTTCGAATGCGCGGAGCATGGCCGAGATCAGGGCTTCACGGTCGAAGGTCTTGCCCGTGAGGCTTTCCTGCAGATCGATGACGTCGTTGGCGACCTTGCGGGCGATGTCCTCGTGTTCCGACCAGAGTTCTCCCACGTTGCCGCCGGTCTTGAGCCCGGCAATATTGGTGGTGAGAATGTACAGGTTTTTCACCACCAGCTCGAACAGCAGCTCCTCTTCGCTGGCCAGTATCTATCCTGACGGGAATATCCAGATGGCCCAGCGCATCGCGGACGAGTGCTGCCTTCGGGCCGAAGCAGGGGGAGGGGATGATGACCTTGTAGTCCATGCCGGGTTTCTTCTCGAACCAGACGGAAATGACCGTGGCCTGGGGAAGATGTGCGAAATCTGCGGGTAACAGCTCATTCTGCAGCAGCACGATCTTTTCGCGCCAGGCATCAGGCAGCTTTTCGAGAATCTGGGGCAGGTCCTTTTCACCCACGGCGATGAGTACGGCTTCGGGGGCGGGAATCTCCTGTGCCGCAGCTTCCAGATCCTGATTGCGGGTGACAGGATAGACGGGGTGCCCCAGACGCAGGAAGCCACGGGCGAAGACGCCGCCCATTTCTCCGATTCCAACAAGTACGATGGGTTTTTTCACGTTTTTCGGTTCCAGGTCGTTTCCTTATCCGATGCCTGCCGGGCAAGATGGCGCGCCAGGACGAACAGCAGGTCGGACAAGCGGTTGAGATACTTCAGGGATTCGCAGTTTACCGTTTCTCCGCGGGAAAGTCGCCACAGGCTGCGCTCGGCCCGGCGGCAGATGGCGCGGGCCATATGTGCCTGTGCGGTGGCGCGGGTGCTTCCGGGAAGGACAAATTCCCGCAAGGGGGGAAGCTTTTCGTTGATGGCATCCAGGTACTGTTCCAGGAAAAGCACCTGGTTTTCGCTGATGACGGTGCTGCCGGGCAGCGCCAGTTCACCGCCCAGATCGAACAGCCGATGCTGAATGTCTGTGATCTGCCGTTTCATTGGCGGGTCATCCAGTTCCACGGCCAGCAGTCCCAGAGCAGCGTTGAGTTCATCCAGATCACCCAGGGCCTGGATGCGCAGGCTGTCCTTGTCCACCCGGCTGCCATCCGCCAGGCTCGTCTGGCCCTTGTCACCCGTACGGGTGACGATTCGGGTCAGGCGGGCCATTCGGCATTACCGGTTGTAGCGGATGCCCAGGTAGCCGGCGCGGCCCTGGGTGTTGTAGCCGCTGGCGAGTTGGTAGTCTTCATCGAAGGCATTTTCCAGTTTGGCGAAGATCTGCCAGTTCGGGTTCGGCCGATAACTGGCATTGAGGTTCACCAGAGTATAGCTGTCCAGGGTGATACCGCCAAAGTCCTTGCGGTTGCCGGAGTACAGCAGGTCAGCGCCGAAATTCCAGTCTTCCCAGGCGTAATCCACGCGGGCGTTGAGGCTGTGCCCGGCCCGGCGCAGCAGGCGATCTCCTGTGCTGCGGTCCTCGGGGTTCTGCCAGTTGCCGCCCAGGTGCAGGCTCAGGGCTTCGCCGCTGTAGTCGTAACCCAGTTCCAGGCCGTCGATACGCACCCGGGCAATATTCTGGTTGTAGCCGCTGAATGGCGGTGTGACCAGTACCCACTGGATCATGTTGTCGATATCGTTGCGGTAGACAGAGGCGCTGAGTTCATGGCCGGCTGCAAGCTGATGCCGCGCGCCCAGTTCGTAGGACGTGGACTCTTCCGGTTTCAGCCTGGTGTTGCCGCCAAAGCCGAAGCGTTCATTGGCGCTGGGAACCCGGAAGCCTGTTGCCGCGCTGGCGAAAAGGCGGGTACTGTTTCCGAAGTTGTAGCCGTAGTTGAGGCTCCAGGTGAAATGTGTGCCCGCATCTTCATGATCGAGATGACGGATATCGGCGATGAGATGATGATTGCCCCGCAGCAGGTCATATTGCGCCCAGGCTTCCCAGAAATCCGTATTCTCGTCATAGGACGAAAAACCACCTTTGGCGGTGACGTCCTCATCGCTGCTCTTGAGACCCAGAAGCAGTTTGTCGCTGGTGGTCAGCGTCAGTTCGTTCTGCCATTTGAGCTCGGTACGGTCTGTGTGCACCGAGTCGCTGCTCTGGTTCTGGTCGATATGGTCACGCACGTAGGCCAGCTCCAGGATGCTGGTCCAGATGTCAGAGAAAGGCGCCGTCCAGCTCAGACTGCTGCGGCTGTTGAAGAAATCCTGATCGAGGGGATTGCCGAAATAATCCAGGTACTCGTTGTTGCCCTGTGTCTGCCAGTGGCTGGCGTCGAAGCTGTGCCTGCCGGTATCGATGCCCGCAGCCAGGTTGAAGCTGGTGTTTTCATAGCCACGGTTGATATTCGAGCTTTCCAGTGTGGGAAACCCGTCGGTGCGCTGATGGGATACCGAGGCGCTCAAACGGTGGTTGCCTTTCGTATGGCCGATACGTGCATTACCGCGCCAGGTATCATCGCTGCCGCCTTCCAGAGAGCCTCCATAGCTGAGCGCCTCTTCTCCGGCCTTGCGGGTGATGATGTTGATAACACCGCCGATGGCGCCGGAGCCCCACAGGGTGGAGCGGGGGCCTTTGTAGATCTCGATGCGTTCGATGTTCTGGGGATCGATATGCTGCAGCGCGGTGCTGCCTACGCTGCCCGAATTTACCGCTACACCATCGATCATGATCAGATTCTGATCGCTTTCCGTACCGCGGATGAACAGGGATGTGGCCTGCCCGGGGCCACCGTTGCGGCCGATTTCCAGGCCGCTGTGAAACCGCAGCAGGTCGGCTATATCGGTTGCCGCCGAGCGCTGGATTTCCCCGGCAGTGATGACTTCCATGCTTGCCAGTGCATCATCCAGTGAAGTGTCATAGCCGGCGGCGGTAACCACCAGGGTATCCAGTGATTCGGCGGCGAGCAGGGGGGCAGGCCCCATAAGCAGGGCCAGAGTAAGAGTAGAAAGCTTCATTGTGGTATTCCTTTTCAAGGGCGCACACCCGCGCCGGGTTAGGGGATGTGCCTGAAGGCCGGTATCCGGACTGATGGGCTGGAGAGACTCCGAAAGCCGCGCCTTCCCGGGATGACGTCGTCCCAGTGGCTGTTGCCGCTTTCTTTCCCAATCACCGTTGCGGGGGCAGTGCCGGTATTTCACCGGCTTCCCGTTTAACTCCGCGGCATCTGCCGCAGAGCACCTTCTGGCGAGGTGCGCAGTCTGCCAGCTGGTGCTATCCACGTCAATTCACGGAAAGGAAGTGAGAGGTCGGAGTCGAATCAGGGTGATATCGGGAAAATGTAACGGCCTGGGGTGATTTGACTCCGGCCCTTTGTTGATAGTAAGTTGTTCGCGGTTTTCCGAGTCAAGAAAATTCGTAAACGATTTGAATACAAC
>NZ_JBHNMF010000127.1:0-5031 GCF_048562965.1 Thiolapillus sp.
AACTAGTTAGATAAAGCAATGTCCGGTATTGCCAATGCCTTCCTGTGCTGGCTGTGGCCTGCCCGGTGAAACAGGCTGCAGCGCTATTATAGGATTTTATCGACGAGTAGTGCATAAAATTGAGGCCGGGCAGCGTTAATTCAACCCTGCCGGGAACAGGCTTATCGGAAGCGGATTGTTTTTACCGGTCTTCGTCCCCATGTAGCTGAACTAAATCGAATTAACAATCTCTAAATTGGCAAAAAATACAGTCCGGAGAAAAAACATGTCAGCAACGACCAGTAAAGAACAACAGGCCTTCATGACCCTGCAGGAACACATGCAATCGCATATTCTGGGTCAGGAGAAACTGGTGAACCGCCTGCTGGTGGTGCTGCTGGCGGATGGTCACCTGCTGGTGGAAGGTGCCCCAGGCCTGGCGAAGACCAAGGCCATCAAGATTCTGAGTGACGGTATCGAAGGCAGTTTCCACCGCATCCAGTTTACCCCCGATCTGCTTCCCGCGGACCTGACCGGTACCGATATCTACCGTCCCCAGGACGGCAGCTTCGTATTCCAGCAGGGGCCATTGTTCAACAACCTGGTGCTGGCAGACGAAATCAACCGGGCTCCAGCCAAGGTACAGTCTGCTTTGCTGGAAGCAATGGCGGAGCGCCAGATTACCGTCGGCAATACCTCTTATCCCCTGCCGCCGCTTTTTCTGGTCATGGCGACACAGAATCCCATCGAGCAGGAAGGCACCTATCCGTTGCCGGAGGCCCAGCTGGATCGTTTTCTACTGCATGTTTTCATCGACTATCCTGAGCTGCGTTACGAAAAGCAGATCCTGGACCTGGCGCGGGCTGAAGCGCGTGGCGAGCTGGATCACAAGGCGCAGGCCATACCCGAGCTGCTCAGCCAGGAAGATCTTTTCGAAGCCCGCCGTCAGGTGCTGGATATCCACATGTCCGAAGCAGTTGAGGAATACCTGCTGCAACTGGTGCTGGCGACTCGCAACCCCGCAGCTTACAGTGAGCAGCTCGCCGGCTGGATAGAATACGGCGCCAGCCCCAGGGCTTCCATCGGGCTGGATCGCAGCGCCCGCGCCCATGCCTGGCTGGCAGGACGGGACTATGTGTCGCCCGAAGACGTGCAGAGCATGGCCTTCGACGTATTGCGTCACCGCCTGATTCTCAACTACGAGGCGGAAGCGGAAGGCGTTACGCCAGACCGTTTCATCGCCGAGCTGGTTTCACTGGTGCCCGTGCCCTGAGATGCACACCGCAGCAGAAACCGTCGTTTCCCCCGTTTCGGTCGGTCTGGCCGAACTCATAGCCCTGAGCAACAGCGCGCACCAGCTGCAGTTGCGTACGAAGGTCATCCGTGCGCGTCAGGGTGGACAATACATCTCTCGCATGCGTGGCCGGGGCATGGAGTTCGACGAGTCCCGTCCCTACCAGCCGGGAGACGATGTGCGCAACATCGACTGGCGGGTCACCGCCCGCACCGGCAAGACCCACAGCAAGGTTTTCCGTGAGGAACGCGAACGCCCGGTGCTGATCAGCGTGGATGCCCGTCAGCCCATGTTTTTTGCCACGCGGGGGCGGTTCAAATGGGTGCAGGCCGCGCGCCTCGCTGCGCTGCTGGCCTGGACCACCCACCAGGCGGGTGACCGCATCGGTGGAGAGATCTACTCGGAAAAGGGTTTCACGGAGTTTCGTCCCCGCAGGGGAAAACAGTCCGTGTTGCGTTTCATCCGCTCCCTGTCTGATGCCGTCTCGCGGCCGGTGGCGGAAGCGGGAGACCCTTCCATGGAGAAGATATTCCGGCGTATGCGCCGTACCGCACATCCGGGCAGCCTGGTGATCTTCGTCAGTGATTTTCGCGGTTTCGACGAGGCATCCGAGCGCCAGCTGGCGCGTATCGCCAGGCACAACGATGTGCTGCTGCTGCACCTGTACGAATGGCTGGAAGCCAGCCTGCCCCAACGTGGGCACTATCGTCTGGGTGATGGTGAGCGCACCCTGGAACTGGATACAGGCAAGGCAGCCCTGCGCAGCAACTACCGGCAGCAGTACCATCACCGTGTCGGACGTCTGCAGAAACTGTGTCGCCGATTGCACATGACCTGGCTGCAATGTGCCACCGACGATGATCCGGCGACCGTGCTGCGCAGCATTTTCGGGAAGGAGACAGTGCGATGAACGATGCCCTGTCCCAGCTCAAGGATATTCATCTGCCGCCTCCCGTGAACTGGTGGCCTCCCGCACCAGGCTGGTGGTTGCTGGCGGTGCTGGTGTTGGCCGCCCTGCTGGCACTGGCCTGGTTCGTGCGGCGCCGGATCAAACGCGTGGACCTGTATCAGTTGTCACTGCAGGAACTGGCTGATATACGGAAACACTATGCCGAGGAGCCGGATGCACAGCGTCTTGCTGCAGAACTTTCGCGCCTGCTGCGCCGTGTGGCCATCACGCTCTGGCCGGAAGCGGAAGTGGCCAGCCTCACGGGAAAGGACTGGCTTGCCTGGCTGGATGCCCGGATCGATGGCAATGCATTTACCGAGGGTGCAGGCCGTTTCCTGGAAGAGGGCGCCTACCGGCCGGGAGGCGATCTGCAGGATGCGCAGGCGCTGCTGTCCCTGGTCGAAGGCTGGCTGAAGAAAGTCACGCGGGAGACGCGTCATGCTTGAGTTTGCCTGGCCCTGGGTTTTTCTCGCACTGCCACTTCCCTGGCTGGTCAGGCGTTTCCTGCCGCCAGTCAGGCAACAGCAGGCAGCTTTGCGTGTCCCCTTCCTGGAGGATTTTGAAGCCCTGCAGGGAAAGAATGCACGCGCCGGTGGCCGTTCGCTGCTGGCGCTGAGCCTGGGTATCCTGGCCTGGCTGCTGCTGGTCACCGCTGCGGCCCGTCCCCAGTGGCAGGGCGAAGCAGTGCCCCTGCCCATGCAGGGACGTGACCTCATGCTGGCAGTGGATCTTTCCGGCAGCATGGCGGAAGAGGATTTCGTCATCGGTCGTCAGCGCGTGGACCGCCTGACCGCCACCAAGATCGTGGCCGGGAATTTTATCGAGAAGCGCAAGGGTGATCGTGTGGGTCTCATCCTTTTCGGTGAGCAGGCCTACCTGCAGGCACCCCTGACCTACGACCTGAAAACCGTCAAGACCCTGCTCGACGAGGCCTTCATCAACATGGCCGGGCAGAAGACGGCCATCGGTGATGCCATCGGCCTGGCCATCAAGCGGCTCCGTGGCAAGAAAGGGGAAAAGGTGCTCATTCTCATGAGCGACGGCGAGAACACGGCCGGCGCCATGGACCCACTGAAAGCCGCCGAACTGGCAGCGGAGGAGAAGCTGAAAATATACACCATCGGTATCGGGGCCGACCCCGAAGCGGATTTCTTTGGCATGGTTCGGGGCCGCAGCGCGCTGGATGAGAAAACCCTCACCCGCATCGCACAACTGACCGGTGGCCGCTATTTCCGCGCCAGGGACACGGCCCAGCTGGTGGCGATCTACGATGCCATCGACGCCATGGAGCCGGTGGAAAACGATGAGCGCTTTTTCCGTCCCGTGGATGAACTGTTTTACTGGCCGGCGGGCGCCTCCCTGGTGCTCGCCCTTGGCCTGTTGTTCCGGAGGAAAGGATGAACTGGCAGGATTTTCATTTTATCCGTCCCTGGTGGCTGTTGGCGCTGCTGCCTGTAGCGCTGGGCCTGGCACGTCTGTGGTGGCGCCAGGGCAGGGACTCTGCCTGGAGCGGTGTGGTATCGCCTGAACTGCTTCCCCATCTCCTGCTGGACGAAGAGTCGCGCCTGTCGCGCTGGCCGTTGCTGCTGGTGTTTGCCGGTTTCCTGCTGGCCATTCTCGCAGTCGCCGGACCGACCTGGGAACGCTTGCCTCAGCCCGTCTTCAGCAACCAGTCGCCGCTGGTCATTGCGCTGGATCTGTCGCGTTCCATGGATGCGCGGGACGTCAGGCCATCCCGCCTGCAGGCAGCCAGGTTCAAGGTGGAGGACATATTGAACAGGCGCAAGGAAGGGCAGACGGCGCTCATTGTTTTTGCCGGTGCCCCGTTTACCGTATCACCTCTTACCGATGACGCAAAAACCATTATTTCGCAGTTGCCTGCGCTGACTACGGACATCATGCCGGTGCAGGGCAGTAACACGGCGGCAGCGATCAGGCAGGCGGTGGAACTGTTGCAGCAGGCACAGCAGCATTCCGGCCAGATCCTGCTGATCACCGACGGGGTGAATCCTGCTGCCAGTGTCGAGGCCGCCAGGAAAGCCGCCGATGCCGGCTATCAGGTTTCCGTGCTGGGTGTCGGCACCCGGGAAGGAGCGCCCATTCCCACAGGAAGAGGTGTCATCAAAGATGGCAAAGGCAAGATCGTGGTGGCCCGGCTGAATACAGAATCACTGGAAGAAGTGGCTCGTGCAGGCAAGGGGCGGTTCACCGCCATGACGCTGGATGATGGTGATATACGCAGCCTGGGCGTGGAAGACGTAAAACAGGGCCTGACGGACGCCGGTGATGCCGCTGACCAGGAGATCGCCCGCTGGCGGGATTACGGTCCCTGGTTGCTGCTGGCTGTCCTGCCCCTGGCGGCGCTGGCTTTTCGCCGCGGCATCCTGTTGCTGGCCTTCGTCATGGTCATGCCCCTTCCCGGCAAGGTTGAGGCGGACTGGTGGTCGGACCTGTGGTACCGGCCGGATCAGCAGGGACAGCAGCTGATGCAGCAGGAACAGCCGCAACAGGCAGCCCAGGCCTTCAGGAATCCTGACTGGAAAGCGAGTGCGCTGTACCGCGCCGGCGACTATGAGCAGGCAGAGAAACTCTGGGCCGGTGAAAAAGATGCCGAGTCCCGCTATAACCTGGGCAATGCCCTGGCCAGGGAAGGCAAACTGGAGCAGGCAATCAAGGCTTATGACGAGGCACTGAAGCAGAATCCTGAACTGGCAGATGCCAGGGCCAATCGTGATCTGCTGAAAAAGCTGCTCGAACAGCAGAAACAGAAGCAACAGCAGAACCAGCAGAACCAGCAGAACCAGCAGAA
>NZ_JBHNMF010000127.1:5131-7870 GCF_048562965.1 Thiolapillus sp.
CACTGAAGCAGAATCCTGAACTGGCAGATGCCAGGGCCAATCGTGATCTGCTGAAAAAGCTGCTCGAACAGCAGAAACAGAAGCAACAGCAGAACCAGCAGAACCAGCAGAACCAGCAGAATCAGCAGAATCAGCAGAATCAGCAGAATCAGCAGAATCAGCAGAATCAGCAGAATCAGCAGAATCAGCAGAATCAGCAGAATCAGCAGAATCAGCAGAATCAGCAGAATCAGCAGTCAGACAAGGAAAACCAGGAACAGAAAAGTTCCTCGGCTGCGAAAAAAAATCAGGAGGAGCGGTCTCAGGGCGAGAAGCAGCAACAGGCCGGCTCACCGCTGAATGAAAAGGAGCAGAAAGAAAAGGAAAAGGCCAGGAAAGCTGCAGAAGCGGCACGGGCCGAGGAAGAAAGAAAAGCCGAGGAAAAACACAAGGCCATGAAAGGCAGGCAGGCTGAAGAACAGTCTTCAGAGCAACAGGAAAAAAAGGATCAAATGCCCGTACAGGCCATCGGCCAGGAAGAGCCCATGGATGAGCAGCGCCTTTCCCGGGAACAGTGGTTACGGCGTATTCCTGATGATCCGGGTGGCCTGCTGCGTCGCAAATTCAAGTACTACTATCAGAGAAAGCAATATGATGTCCCGCAACAACAACCCTGGTAAGCCCACCAAGACAACCGCCCGTGCGGTCATGGTCATTTTGCTGCTGCTTTTTGGCAGCTGGGTTCAGGCCGCGCAGATCAGTGTGAAAACCGATCACAGTCCGGTCGCCGTGGATGAAACCTTTCAGCTGATCTTCACCGTCGATGGCGAACCGGATGGCAGCCCGGACTTTTCACCTCTGGAGCAGGATTTTGAAGTGCTGGGTACCAGTCAGTCCCGCAACATCAGCATCGTCAACGGCAAGGCATCCCGTACCACCCGCTATCTGGTCAATGTCCTGCCCCGGCGCAGTGGTGAGCTGACCGTGCCCTCGGTGAGTTTCGGCAAGGATGTCAGCCCGGTGCTCAAGCTGCGTGTGCAGGATGCAACAACCGGGAAAACGCCTGCAGCCGCGTCGGGCGAAGCGGTGTTCATGGAAGTGGGTGTCGACCAGAACAAGCCCTGGGTACAGCAGCAGGTAATACTGACCGTGCGCATCTTCAGCCGCATTCAGTGGAAGGAAGCCAGTCTTTCAGATCCCCAGTTTCGTGGCGGGGAGGTACTGGTGCAGAAGCTGGGAGAGGACCGGCGTTACGAGAAACAGAGGGACGGCCAGTCATGGCAGGTGATCGAACGCCGTTATGCCCTGTTTCCGCAGAAGAGCGGTGAGCTGAGCATGGACCCCCTGAGCCTGAACCTGCGCATACCTGCAGGCAGCAAGAAGCAGCGTTCGCCCTTTGGCAGTTTCAACGATCCTTTTTTCGATGATTTCTTTTCCAGCCGCAGTTATCGCAACAAGATGGTGCGCAGCAAGCCGCTGAGCCTGGATGTACGCCCGATCCCACCTGCTTTTCATGGCAAGCGCTGGCTGGTGGCAAGGGATTTGCAGCTGCAGGAAAGCTGGTCTGATGCGCCTGAAGATCTGAAAACCGGCGAGCCGGTGACCCGCACCCTCGCCATCGTGGCTGATGGTGTGACCCTGGGACAGCTGCCTGAACTGACCCTGCCGCAGATCCAGGGGCTGAGAATCTACCCTGATGACCCGGTGAACAAGGAGCAGGCAACGGACAAAGGCATTCTCAGCACCAGTTCGCGCAAGTTCGCCATCATTCCCACCCATCCCGGCGATTATCAACTGCCGGCTGTGGAACTGAAGTGGTGGAACAGCGTTACCGGCAGCGAGCAGACGGCCCGCCTGGCGCCCAGAATGCTGAAAGTGACAGGTGCAGTGCAGAACGTGCCGCCACCTGTGGCGGCCACGCCCCTTGCCGCTGCGCCGGTTTCTTCGGCAGAGCAGCCGCCGAAGGCTCCCGGAAACAGCGTTTCCCCGGCGGCCGTGGCCGTGACGGCGAAGCCCGGGGGGGATGGGATCAATACCTGGCTGATTGCCGGCAATGCCATACTGGCGATCCTGTGGCTGCTCACGCTGGTGCTGTATGTGCGCAGCAGAAAGGCTGCAGGTTCCAGGGTGATGCCGGAAGAGAAGACGGCTTCTGTTCCGAACATGAGCAGGCTGTGGCGGCAATTGCACCAGGCGGTTCAGGCGGGCGATGCGGCAGCTGTGCGGGCCTCCCTGCTGGAACTGGCCCCCGGTTTATGGCCGGAGCAGACGCCCAGGAGCCTGGAAGCCATGGCTGACAGGGTGGATGCTCCTCTTTCGGTTGAGCTGCTGAACCTGAGCCGTCACCTGTATGCCGACCCGGCTGTTGCCTGGGACGGTGAGAAGATCGAGTCTGGTATGAAAGCTCTGCGGCATGGTGAAGCGCAGAAAAAGCCGGATGCCAAAGAGGGGGTGCTCAAGCCCCTGTATCCCAATGCCGGTTAGCGTGGGCATGATAATAAGCTATTGATTTGTAACTACTCACCCCTATCAGCATAGAGCTGTCCCGAAAAGGCCATTTGAATGGCGACCAGCGGATTGTATCCCTGATTTGCCATGGTCTGCAGGTAACTGGAGATGCGGCAATAGGCTTCGGCGTGCTTTCTTGTCCGGAAGCACCCCGACACCTTCTGTTTGACCTTGCTCATTCTCAGGTCACGTTCGGCCCGGTTGTTGGTAAACGGCACGTATGAGAGTCTGGCGAAGAGCAGTACTGCCGTC
>NZ_JBHNMF010000128.1:0-7817 GCF_048562965.1 Thiolapillus sp.
CTGTGGCCTTGACGTAAAAATCCGGCATGACATCTGCCGCACAGAAGCTGGTGCAGATATCGCCTTCGCCCAGCATGCCCATGAGGTTGTCCTTGCCGGAATACATGGCAATGGCACCCTGACGCAGGATATGCAGAGTGGGAGGTGTGTCTTTGTCGGCGGGAATGTCACCGCCACGTCGCACATACTGAATGGAAATTGCCGTTGTGAGGGCGTTCAGAATATCGTCCTGCAGCCGGTCGAAAGGAGGAATGGCGGCGATAAAATCGTGAATTTCCTGAAGTTCGATTTACATACTCGTCTCGTGTTACCTGTCGGCGGGGATTTCCGCGAAGTACTGGTGTTTTTCCCCCACCAGCGCCAAGCGTACAGGAGTGCCTTGGGCAATGGGATGATCCAGTTCCAGCTTCCAGCGTTTGGCCGTTCCCCTGTTTGTCATGGGTTGCGGTTCACTGTCACCCGTGGACAGCAATGCGCCGCGTATGGCGACACTGGTGGCCAGATAAAAAACCTGCTTTCCCTGCTTTTCTTCGATGGCGATATTGGCGGCAATCTCCCGGTGCAACAACTCGCATTTATCGGTCAGCAGATGACAGTCCGGTTGCAGCGCCATGGCTTTTGCCGTGCCGGGCTGGGCATCGATTTTCTTTTCGAGAAGGATACCGGTGAGGATATATCCGCCGATAGCCAGCAACGGCGCCAGAATGACAGCCAGTTTCACATGGCGGTTGGATTTGTAGAAATGCTTGAGCAGCTTCATAGGGTTGTCATGTAAGTACAGAAAAATTTCTGATCAGCCATCTCATATCGTAAAAAAACAACTGACCGCAAATATTTCAGTGGAAAAAGGAAAAAGGCTCCATGACGGAGCCTTTTTCCCCATTGCTATGCTAGATCAATGTCCGGTAGCGGCGCCAGCACCGGCAGGGATACGAATATCCTCGACCATGTGCTGGATATGCTCCGGTGGTGGCGCGGTCACTTTTGCCACGACAAAGGCGGTGGCAAAATTGAATACGGCGCCGATGGCACCAAAGGCATTGGGTTCAATGCCCATGAACCAGTTGCTGCCCCAGCTCTGCAGGTATTTCCAGTCGGCGATGAAGAAGATGCCTTTGTGCTGGAATACGTAGAACAGGGTGATACCGATGCCCACCAGCATACCTGCCATGGCGCCCTGCTTGTTCATCTTCTTGGAAAAGATGCCCATCATCAGCGCAGGGAAGATGGAAGACGCTGCCAGACCGAAGGCCAGGGCCACGGTACCGGCTGCGAAATCCGGTGGATGCAGACCAAGATATCCGGCTGCGGCGATAGCGCCAGCCATGGCGACCCGGCTGGCCATGAGTTCTGATTTCTCCGAGATGTTCGGTGCGAACACCCCTTTGAGCAGGTCATGGGAAATCGAGGACGCAATGGCCAGGAGAAGCCCGGCAGCCGTGGAAAGTGCGGCAGCGAGACCACCGGCAACCACCAGGGCGACTACCCAGTTTGGCAGCTTGGCGATTTCAGGGTTGGCCAGTACCATGATGTCACGGTCGACTTTGACCATTTCATTCTTGGCCTTGTCGGCCACGTACTGGATCTTGCCGTCACCGTTCTTGTCTTCGAACTTCAGCAGGCCGGTCTTTTCCCAGTTCTTGAACCACTGGGGACGCTCGGCGTAGGAGATGCTCTGGCCAGGGGCCGGCTGAATGGTGTCCATGAGGTTCATGCGTGCCATGGCGCCAACAGCAGGGGCCACGGTGTACAGCAGGGCGATGAATACCAGTGCCCAACCTGCAGATGCACGGGCATCACGTACCCTGGGTACGGTGAAGAAGCGCATGATGACATGGGGCAGACCAGCGGTACCGATCATCAGGGACATGGTGTAGACAAACATATTGAACGTGCTTAATCGGGCATGGGTCGTATATTCGCTGAATCCCAGCCCTTTCAGTGTCGCATCCAGCTTGTCCAGCAGGAACATGCCGCTGCCGTCCGCCATCTTGCTGCCCAAACCAATTTGAGGAATGGGGTTGCCAGTCAGGTGCATGGAGATGAACACCGCAGGCACGGTATAGGCGAAAATCAGTACGCAGTACTGGGCGATCTGGGTGTAGGTGATGCCTTTCATGCCACCCATGACTGCATAGATGAACACGATGCCCATGCCGATGTACAGGCCGGTGTCGTAGTCAGTCTCGAGAAAGCGGGAGAAGGCCACGCCGATACCTTTCATCTGGCCAATTACATAGGTAATGGAGGCGATGATCAGGCAGATGACGGCCAGGATACGGGCAGATTTGCCATAGTAGCGGTCACCGATGAACTCGGGCACCGTGAACTTGCCGTACTTGCGCAGGTAAGGTGCGAGCAGCATGGCGAGCAGTACATAGCCACCGGTCCATCCCATGAGGAACACCGAACCGCCATAGCCGTAGAAGGCGATGAGGCCAGCCATGGAGATAAAGGAGGCGGCGGACATCCAGTCGGCGGCGGTAGCCATGCCGTTGAGTACAGGGTTTACGCCCTTGCCGGCGACATAGAAGTCACTGGTCGACTTGGCGCGTGCCCAGATGGCGATGCCGATGTACAGGGCAAAGGTGGCGCCAACCACAACATAAGTTAGTGTTTGCAGATCCATTTATCGATTCCCCTCAGTCTTCGCGGACGCCAAATTCTTGGTCCAGCTTGTTTGCACGCCAGGCGTAGAAAAAAGTCAGGGCCACGAAGGTGTAAATGGAACCTTGCTGGGAAAACCAGAAGCCAAGCTTATAGCCACCAAGGCGGATGGTGTTCAGTTGTTCAGCGAAAAGGATGCCGAACACGAACGAGGCAAGGAACCAGACGACCAGGCAACCGAACACCAGGCGCAGATTCGCTTTCCAGTAAGAAGCGTGTTTGCTCATCGGATTTACTCTCTCTCTTGTGTAATGGAGGTAGATTGTTTTTTTACACGAATACACCGGTCTTTGCCGGGCATCAGGTTAAACGAGGCAAAATGCACGCCAATTTCTAAAGTGATGAAATATTGGGGAATACTTCACATTTCAGGCTGAAAACCTGAAAAAGTGTTACAAAGGGTAACAACTGGTGGGTAATAAGGTAACGCCGGGAAAATGGAATACTTGTGAAGATGACAACCGGATAGGATGCGGTGAGATACCGAGATACGGGACACCCACCACCTCTGAAGTTAATCAGTATCTCTCTAGGAAGCGGTCGGGTTGCCCGAACGGGGAATTCCCAGCTTCTGTCGCCGTTCCCACAGGGTTTTTCGGCTGATGCCGAGCTGTCGGGCCAGCTCTGTTTCTGTCATGCCGTTCTGATGTGTGAGAACGTACTGTTTGAAATAGTCTTCCAGGGACAGGTCAGCGGATGAAGAAGGGGTTTCCCTGGTCAGTTCGATTCCCAGCAGATCCGTGGTTATGCTGTCGCCGTCGGACAGGATAACGGCCCGTTCGATGGCATTTTTCAGCTCCCTCACGTTGCCGGGCCAGTGGTAGTGGCCGATAGCCTGCAGGGCTTCCTCGGTGAATGTCAGCAGGGGGCGGTTCATCTGGCTGCAAGTCTGTTTCAGCAGGGTGCGGGCCAGGTCAAGTGCATCGGAATCACGTTCGCGCAGCGGTGGCAGGGTGATCTCCACTACCTGCAGACGAAAGTACAGATCGCTGCGGAAGCTGTTGTCCTCGACCATTTTCTTGAGATTGCGGTTGGTGGCAGCCAGCAGGCGTATATCCACCTTTTGCAGACGGTCAGAACCGATCTGGCGCATTTCACCATCCTGCAGTACGCGCAGCAGTCTTGCCTGGGCGCCGACGGGCAGTTCCCCGATTTCATCAAGGAACAGGGTGCCGCCATCCGCAGCCTGAATCATGCCGGTACGGGCTTTTTCCGCGCCGGTGAACGCGCCTCTGGTGTGGCCGAAAAGCTCTGATTCCACCAGGGATTCGGGAATGGCCGCGCAGTTGACGGTGATGAAGGGAGCCTCGCTTCGTCGGCTGCGTTCATGAATGGCGCGGGCGACCAGTTCCTTGCCGGTACCGGATTCTCCCAGGATGAGCACAGAAGCATCGGTAGGCGACACCTTTTCGATTTCGCCGCAGACCCTGAGCATGGCCGGGCAGTTGCCGATCATGCCGGCGACGGGGTAGGTTTTTTCGAGATCCGATTTCAGTGCCCGGGTGGTACGGCTGTCGCGGTACTGGCGCAGCAGGCGCCTGATGACCAGCAGCAGTTCCTCGTGGTCAAAGGGTTTGGAGATGTAATCTGCCGCCCCCAGCTTCATGGCATCCACTGCCGAACGCACGCTGGCATAGCTGGTCATGATCAGCACCGGCACGCCATCGGCGAGGGTGATCATCTCCGTGCCAGGCTTGCCGGGAAGCCGGATGTCCGCAATGATCAGCTGATAATCGCCCGGATCGAAATGTTGCAGCGCTTCCTCGACAGACTCGGCATCATCCACGGCATAATCATTGCGCTCCAGCAGTTTTTTTACGGCGTTGCGGATGACGGCTTCGTCTTCGATGATGAGTATTCTGTTCATTCAGGTGGTATTGTGGCTGCATGTGTTGAAATCGGAAGTCGCACGATGACTATTGTACCTTTGTCAGGGGAAGAGATGATCTCTATCTCGCCATCGTGATCCAGAACAATGTTTCTCGACAATGCCAGACCCAGGCCGGTGCCTTTCCCTGTGGATTTTGTCGTGGCGAAAGGTTCGAACAGCCGCTGCTGGAAATGGACGGGTATACCGCTGCCCTGGTCGATAACTTCCACAATGGCCTGGGAAGCGTCTTCGCGGACATCGATGGTGATGCAGTCACCCGGTGAGGAAGCATCGCTGGCGTTGTTGAGAAGGTTGACAAAGACCTGGGCCAGACGCTGGTGGTCTGCCTGCAGCACAATCTGCGGGTCGCAGTCCACGCGGTATTCGAGCTGGTCGTGTTTGTGCACCAGCCGCACCAGATCCAGGGCGTCCTGCAGAATGTCCATGAGCCGTACAGGCTGCAGGGATTGCCCGCTGCTGCTGCGGCTGAAGTTCATCAGTGATTGTACGATATGGGTGATGCGCTCCGTCTGCGTGAGTATGTCACTGGCACTTTGTTCGATGGCAGCCGGTTCTTCCTCGTATTTCAGATTCTGCGCGATGGAGGCGATACCGGTTACCGGATTGCCGATTTCATGAGCCACACCGGCTGCCAGGCGGCCGATGGATGCCAGCCGGTCGCTGTGTGCCAGTTCGGCTTCCAGGTTCTCCAACTGAGTAAGATCTTCCATGAGAATGACCATGCCCGGTGCTTCGGAAGTGGCGGAAATCTGTGGATCCTCGATCACGGCCTTGTGCAGGTTGAACCAGCGTGTCTGCCCGGCGAATGCCACTTCCAGATGATAGCTGTGGCTGTCGCTGGCCCGGGCAAATCCTCCCAGCAGGTCATTCCAGGGCCTGGGCAGCTGCTGCAGGGGATGTCCAACGGTGACCTGGTCGGTAACACCTGTGTACTCCTCCATGATCTGATTCCATATGATGATTTCTCCGTCCTGTCCCAGGGCGCAGGCTCCCAGAGGCAGATCCTCGAGTATCTGCTTCTGATACTGCTGCAGGTTGTCCAGTTCGCGGGTCAGTCCGTGCAGGACCGAACGGGAGTGAGCCAGACGTTCTTCCACATAGCGCATGGAATCGGCCAATGCTGTGCGGGCTTCCGGATCGAGAGCGAGTCGCCGGCTGATGATAAGGTGGGACATCTGTGGTCCGATGAGACCATAGAGGTTGCGTTCGATGCGTTCCCGAAGGCGGCGCAGTTCGGTCGAACGGGTTTCCTTTGGTGACATGCCCAGGTCGCTGAGCGCACGATCGACCTCGTTCCTTGCGGTGGATTCCCCCAGCAAGGCACCGAGCTCTTTCTTGAATTCGTCCGGCGAGCGGGCGGCGACCACGCCGGTCAGCGGGACAAAGGCGCTGCTGCAGCAACTTGCCGCGGCCTGCTGCTCTTCCTGGCGCTGACGGGTAATCAGTGACACCAGGGCGAACAGCAGGGCGTTGCAGCTCACTGACCAGAAGGTGGCAAAACTCCAGTGATCAAGCCCCGTGGCCTGCTGCCAGTGACTGATGGGATAACTGTGTTCGATGAATCCCGAATGCTGCAGCATGGGCAGGAGCAGCGTGAATGCCCAGATGAAAATGCCGGCCAGCAGTCCCGCAATCAGCCCTTCCCGAGTGGCGCGGCGCCAGTAAAGCAGACCCACGATACCGGGAAGAAACTGGGCGACGGCGACGAAGGAAATCAGGCCCAGTTGCGCCAGTCCCGTCCGGTGTTTCAGAAACGCATAGAAACTGTAACCCGCAAGGATGATCAGACCGATCAGCAGGCGTCTGCCCCACAGCAGCCAGTAATAGAGGTTCAGCTTGGGATCAGGGTAACTGGCGGGCAGCAACAGGTGGTTCATGCACATGGAAGACAATGCGAGGGTGGTGATGATAACCATGGCGCTGGCAGCCGAAATACCGCCGACAAAGGTGATCAGCGGCAACCAGGAGTGTCCCTCGGCCAAAGTGATGCCCAGCACGAAATAGTCGGGATTAGTGGAAAGCCCAAGATAATGGCCGGCCCAGAGGATGACAGGGATGGGCAGGTTCAGCAGCAGCAGGAATACGGGAAACGCCCAGCTGGCGAAGCGCAGATTGTCCTCTTTCAGGTTTTCCGCAAACAGCATGTGGAACTGTCTGGGCAGCAGAAAAGCGGCACCGAATGAAAGAAAGATCAGCGTTCCCCACTGGCTGCTGCCCACGGGTTCATAGAGCTTTTGGATCGCTTCCGGATGATCGGTCAGCCACTGGTTGAGACCCTGCGGACCGGAAAAGATGCCAAACAGCGCAAACAGCCCAACTCCCAGCAGCGCTATCAGCTTTACCAGGGATTCGAAGGCGATGGCCATCACCAGACCTCTGTGTTTTTCCCGTGGGGAGATGTGTCTGGCGCCGAAGAGAATGGCGAAGGCAGTGAGCGTTATACAGAAACCCAGGGCGAGAATATGGGGCGGCGCTTCCTGGGTGAGCACCTGCAACGACTGGGTAACAGCCCGTATCTGCAGTGCGATATAGGGCAGGGCGCCGATGAGCATGAACAGCGTCACCAGCACACCGGCCAGCTGGCTGCGGTAGCGGAAGGCAAACAGGTCGGCCAGGGAGCTGAGCTGGTATTCCCTCGCCATCCGCAGGATGGGCCGCAGCAGTACCGGACTGAGGGCAAAAGCCAGGGTAACCCCCAGATAAATGGTCAGAAAGAGATAGCCGCTGGAATTGGCGAAGCCCACGCTGCCGTAGTAGGTCCATGACGTGGCGTACACTCCCAGGGACAGGGTGTAGACCAGCGGATGAGAAACCCAGCGTTCGGGGATCACCCCCCTGTCTGTGATGTAGGCGATCAGAAACAGGATCACCAGATACAGAAAACCTGCGGTAAACAGCGATGACAGCTCCAGTGTCATGGTTCCCTGTCATCCCCCTGTCCGGAGCGCAGGGAAACAGCGATGAGCATCACGATTCCCAGCCAGAGTACGTAAGGCGCATACCAGGCCATCCCTCCACGGGACCAGAGACTGGTAAAGGGCGTGACAAAAACCAGCACGAGCAGGAAGGCCGTGACCAGGCTCCTGTCAGAATTTTTGTTGGGAGAGGGGGAACTCATGCTAGGAAAAATACCATACAAGAGCCGGTTTTTCTTTGTTGGGAAAGTGCCTGTTTCCGGTTTTCCCTGAGCATCGGCCGTAGCGGTATCTCAGCACTTTGAAAAATATGTGCTACGTTTAATGAAACTAGAGTTTAGAGT
>NZ_JBHNMF010000129.1:0-7770 GCF_048562965.1 Thiolapillus sp.
GATGGATAACCATGGCGTTATGCTTCCTCCAGGTTTTGCGTGAGCCAGTCGTTCAATATCTGGCGGGTTCGGAACAAAGGATAGCTCCTTTTTGGAATATAATCACATGGTACCCGACACTCGGCCTTTGACAACCTATTGGTGCCCCAGCCGTCCTGGTCACCAAGCACTACGCAACAACTTCGCAAGCTCGTTGCTGCTCCCTACTTGTCTCCCAATGACTGGACGCCGCGTTTGGATGCCTACTTTGCTTCCCCTCTGGCGCTATGCGCACGACGGGTAAGCAGTGCGGCCTCGCGGCTACTGGGGTCTACCAGCCTTCGCTTCGCTCTCCATGGCTGGCAGCGTGGGATGGCACACCTCTATGGCTCTGGACGCCAGTGGCCAGCCAGTGATCAGTTACTACGATTTCCCTAACGGTGATCTCAAGTTGGCCCGATGAAGTGCAGTACGGCCAACAGCAGGAGAAGGAAGATGTTTTACAAAAAGATGTGGATTGTATGGCTGTTGTCTCTGACTGCTGCCGTTGGTGCCCGGGAATATGCAGTGATCTACTCGGTGCCAGAAGATATGGAAGGTACCGAGATTGGAAAGGTCACGCTCAGTCTCTATGGCACTGCCGAGGCGGGTGAGGTACTGGAAGTGCATCAACTGCCGGCCGGGCAGTGGCGACTCCAAGACCGGGAAGATTAACCGAGCCTGCTGCGCGCCTTTGTCGACAGCCAGCTGCCACTGCCTTTGTGGGCGGAAGTACAAGTGGATGGTGAACAACCCCCTGGCCACCCGCGCTGAGCTCAACGCACCCGGTGATCTGACCGCAGAATGAGGCGATATTCACAGTCGACAGTACCCCCCTTGGTTGGCAGGTTCAATTATCCGGCACTCGATGACAATGGTCGTCCGATGATTAGCTATTGTGACGACACTAACAAGGACCTAAAGATGGGCAAGTGTGGTACGCGGGATTGCCGATGAAACAGCTGTTTCAGGATGGGGATGATCAACTTTCTTTCTTGCAGCTCTTTACTATTGAAACCAGGCTGCCTTCCAGCAACCGGGTGTGGATACGGTTTCCCGGCTTTGTTTCGCTGCTGCGGGTAAGGACTTTGCCTGTAGTGGCGTCCGTGGTAATGGAATAGCCGCGGGCCAGGGTATTGAGGGGGCTGACGGCCTGCAGCTCCCGGGAGAGGCCGGCGAATTGCAGCTGCTTGCGTGACAGGATGTTTTGCATGCTGTGCAAGAGTTTCTGGCCATAGTTGCCCAGCTTTTCCTCGAGCATGGTGATGCGGTGGCAGGGACTGAGGAGGCGCAGCCTTGCCGTCAGTTGATGGCAGCGCTGCTGATTTTGTGTGAGTCGCATCTCCATGGCCCGTTCCAGGCGCAGGCCGAGTTCGTCCAGCAGTTGCTGGTCCTGCAGTATTTGTTG
Source organism: Thiolapillus sp. (assembly GCF_048562965.1). NCBI lineage: Bacteria > Pseudomonadati > Pseudomonadota > Gammaproteobacteria > Chromatiales > Sedimenticolaceae > Thiolapillus > Thiolapillus sp. The sequence continues at coordinate 1,427 of NZ_JBHNMF010000129.1, forward strand.
TCGCGGGTGCAGGATCTGCAGTTTGTGGCTGATGTGCTCGAGATGCTGGTGGCGCTCCTGCAGTCGGCGGCTGATTGCGCGGACCAGGCGCTGTTTCAGTCCCTCGAGGTGTGCCAGCAACTGTTCCTGATTCTGCGTTGCCAGTTCCGCAGCGGCAGAAGGCGTGGGCGCGCGCCGGTCGGCAACGAAATCGGCGATGGTGAAATCGATTTCATGTCCCACAGCGGAGATGACGGGGGTTTCCAGGTTTGCGATGGTACGTGCCAGGCCCTCGTCGTTGAACGCCCACAGGTCTTCCAGGGAACCGCCGCCACGGGCGAGGATGAGCAGGTCGCAATCCTTGCGTGCATCGGCAATCTCCAGGGTGCGGGTGATTTCTGCAGCGGCTTCGCTGCCCTGCACCAGGGTCGGGTAGATGATGACGGGCAGGGCAGGGAAGCGCCGCCGGAGAATCTGCAGGATATCCTGTACAGCAGCGCCTGTCGGTGATGTGACGATACCGATGCAGCGGGGAAAGGTGGGCAGTGCCTTCTTGTTTCGTGCGTCGAACAGCCCTTCACGGTCCAGCTTTGCCTTCAGTTCTTCGAAGGCCCGTTGCAGGGCGCCTTCTCCGGCGGGCTCCATATGCTCGACGATCAGCTGAAAATCACCCCGCGCCTCGTACAGGCTGATGCGTGCCCGGATCAGTACCTTGTCGCCATCCCTGGGCTGAAAACGAAGCAGCTGGCGCTTGTTGCGGAACAGGGCGCAGCGCACCTGTGCGTGGGCATCTTTCAGGGAAAAGTAGCTGTGTCCCGAGCGGGGCGTGGCCAGGTTGGAAATCTCGCCTTCCACCCACAGCAGGGGAAAACTGCCTTCCAGCACCGTACGGATTTCGCCGTTGAGACGGGAGACAGACCAGATATCACGGGACGGTGAGGCAAATTTGGACATCAGTACCAAAAGCTTTGTCTGAGAAATGGCTGTTCAGTTTAGCGCGCATCCGCGAAATTTTATATAATTGTTCGATTAAGCAGAGGGCTGCCTCGTTAGCCTGACCTTCTGGCGCAGGCTGGAATCCATAAGTAGCTAATAATACTGGATTTCGATGTCTGTCCAGGAACATCAAGGAGGATTTCTCGAGGCGCCCGGAATGTATTCTTTATGTGCTCCACAGCCCGGACTTGATTGATATGCGATTTTCTCAGACACAGGAAGCCCTCACTTTTGACGATGTTCTGCTGGTACCCGCCCGATCAGAGGTGTTGCCCAAGGATGTTACCCTGAACTCACAACTGACACGGGGCATTTCCCTGAATATCCCCCTGGTATCCGCCGCCATGGATACCGTGACCGAAGCCCGCCTGGCCATCGCCATGGCCCTGTACGGTGGCATCGGCATCATCCACAAGAACATGACCGCGGAAGATCAGGCGGCCCAAGTGCGCAAGGTCAAGCGCTACGAGAGCGGCATCATCGTCGATCCCATCACCGTGTCGCCGGATACCAGCATTGCCGATGTCATGGAACTGACCCGCGCCAACAGGATTTCTGGCGTACCTGTTGTTGATGGCAACAATCTCGTCGGTATCGTCACCGCGCGCGACCTGCGTTTCGAAAGCCGTCGTGCCGAACCTGTTTCTTCGATCATGACGCCAAAGGACAAGCTGGTAACGGTAAAGGAAGGGGCTCCCCGGGAAGAGGTGATCTCCAAGCTGGGCGAACACCGTATCGAAAAACTGCTGGTGGTCAACGATGCTTTCGAGTTGCGTGGCATGATCACTGTGAAGGACATTCAGAAGGCCAAGGATTACCCGGAAGCCTGCCGTGATGAAAAGGAGCGCCTGCGTGTGGGGGCCGCCGTGGGTGTCGGCGAAGGTACTGATGAGCGTATTGCTGCCCTGGTGGAAGCCGAGGTGGATGTCATCGTCGTCGATACCGCCCACGGACATTCCCGCGGAGTGCTGGATCGGGTTGCCTGGGTGAAAAAACATTTTCCGGACCTGCAGGTCATCGGCGGTAACATCGCCACCGGCGCGGCTGCGCTGGACCTCGTAAAGGCTGGTGCCGATGCGGTGAAGGTGGGTATAGGTCCCGGCTCCATCTGCACCACCCGCATCGTGGCGGGTGTGGGTATGCCCCAGGTAACAGCGGTGGCCAACGTTGTGGAAGCCCTCGAAGGCACAGACGTACCCGTGATCGCCGATGGTGGCCTGCGTTATTCCGGCGATATCGCCAAGGTGATCGTGGCAGGCGCGCACTCGGTGATGGTCGGTGGTTTGTTTGGCGGTACGGATGAATCCCCCGGTGAGGTGGAGATCTTCCAGGGACGTTCCTACAAGACCTATCGGGGTATGGGCTCTCTGGGCGCCATGGCTTCCCAGCACGGCTCCAGTGACCGCTACTTCCAGGAAGACACCAAGGAAGCGGACAAACTGGTGCCCGAAGGGATCGAAGGGCGCGTACCCTACAAGGGTGCGCTCGTAAACGTCATCACCCAGCTCATGGGTGGAGTACGCGCCAGCATGGGTTATACCGGCTGTGCCACTATCGAAGAAATGCGCACCAAGCCGGAGTTCATCCGTGTGACCGGCGCAGGTATGCGCGAGTCCCACGTACATGATGTACAGATCACCAAGGAAGCGCCGAATTACCGCCGGGACTGATGATCTGGGCTTGCTGATGGGCATCTGCATTGTGCCCATCCTGCGCATCTGTAGGTCGGGTTTCAGCCCGACAACGTAATTCACCGTCGGGCTGAAGTCCGACCTACCGGCTTATTGTCATGACAGCAAACATCCACGACCATCGCATCATCATCGTCGATTTCGGCTCCCAGTACACACAGCTCATTGCCCGCCGGGTGCGTGAAGCCGGTGTCTATTGCGAGATCTGGCCCTGGGACAATTGTGAAGATGCCCTGAAAGAGCAACAGCCTCGCGGCATCATTCTTTCCGGTGGTCCGGAAACGGTCACCGGCGACAATCCGCCCCGTGCTCCGCAGCTGGTTTTTGACATGGGGGTACCCGTGCTGGGTATCTGCTACGGCATGCAGACCATGGCGGCGCAGCTTGGTGGCGAGGTGGCCGGTTCTGCCAAGCACGAATACGGCTATGCACAGGTTCGGGCCCGTGGGCATTCAAAGCTGCTCAAGGATATCGAGGATCATGTCACGGAAGAAGGTTACGGTCTGTTGGACGTGTGGATGAGCCATGGCGACCGGGTGGAATCCCTGCCGCCCGGCTTCAGCGTGATCGCCGAAACCGACAACGCACCCCTAGCGGGAATCGCCGATGAAAGCCGTCAGTTCTACGGCCTGCAGTTCCATCCGGAAGCCACCCACACCACCCAGGGTAAACGTATCCTGAGTCGCTTCCTGCATGAGATCTGTGGCTGCGAATCCCTGTGGACTTCCGAAAACATCATCGAAGACAGCATCCATGCCATACGCGAGCAGGTGGGGGATGGCAAAGTGCTGCTGGGCCTTTCCGGCGGTGTGGATTCTTCGGTAGTAGCTGCGTTGCTGCACAAAGCCATCGGCGACAAGCTGACTTGCATCTTCGTGGACAATGGCCTGCTGCGCCTGCACGAGGGCGATCAGGTCATGGCAACCTTTGCCCGGCACATGGGCGTCAAGGTGATTCGTGTCGATGCGGAGGACCGTTTTCTCGATGCCTTGAAAGGCGAACCCGACCCCGAGAAGAAGCGCAAGATTATCGGCAATATGTTTATCGATATCTTCGAAGAGGAAGCCGCCAAGATCGAGGATGTGAATTTTCTCGCCCAGGGGACGATCTATCCTGATGTCATCGAGTCTGCGGGCGCCAAGTCCGGCAAGGCTCACGTCATCAAGTCCCATCACAACGTGGGCGGGCTGCCGGACTACATGAAACTCAAGCTGGTAGAGCCTTTGCGAGAGCTGTTCAAAGATGAGGTGCGCGAGGTCGGTGTCAAGCTGGGCCTGCCATCAGAAATGGTCTACCGCCATCCTTTCCCCGGCCCCGGCCTGGGCGTGCGTATCCTTGGTGAAGTGAAGAAGGAATACGCCGGCATCCTGCGCCAGGCAGATCACATCTATATCGAGGAGCTGTACAACTTCACGCTCTATGATGAAGTCAGCCAGGCATTTGCCGTATTTCTGCCGGTGAAATCTGTTGGTGTGGTTGGCGATGCCCGCCGCTATGAATACGTCGTTACCCTGCGGGCAGTGAAGACTGTGGATTTCATGACTGCCCACATCGGCCACCTGTCCTGGGAATTCCTGGAAAAGGTCTCCAGCCGTATCATCAACGAGGTGAGTGGTGTCTCTCGCGTGGCCTACGATATCTCCAGCAAGCCGCCGGCTACGATCGAGTGGGAATGATTCCACGTCTGGCACTGGCTGGCACCTACCGGCATCAAACTACACATAACCCATTGTATTAACTAGGTTATTCTCGTTTTTGTCTGGCACCTGCTGGCACTGGCAGGCACGTCCAAGCAAACTTTTTTCATGGTATAAATCATGGTATCGTTGCTCTCAAGATCAGGGCTTCGACAAAATACCATGCCATGCTTTCCAAGCTAATCATGGTATCAAAATCAGTCAAGCTATTGATACAAAAGAAAAAACAACCTAAATACCATGCCATAAAATCATGGTATTTTTGGCCCCACGGAGGCCCTTATCATGCTGACCGATACCAAGCTGCGCAATTTGAAGCCCCAGGACAAACTCTACAAAGTGAACGACCGTGATGGGCTCTATGTTGCGGTGACACCAGCCGGAACCATCTCTTTCAGATACAACTACTCGGTTAACGGGCGTCAGGAGACGCTGACGATAGGCCGGTATGGCAAGCGTGGCGTCACGCTTGCAGAAGCACGGGAACGACTCAGCGAAGCAAAGAAGATGATCGCGGCTGGGAAATCACCGGCAAAGGAAAAGGCGCGCGACAAGAAGCGTGTGAAGAATGCCGAGACGTTCGGTGCCTGGGCTAGCAAATGGCTGCGTGGTTATCAGATGGCTGACTCGACACGCGACATGCGCAAGTCGGTATACGAACGCGAGTTGAAAAAGCAGTTTGGCAACAAAAAGCTGACCGAAATCACGCATGAGGATTTGCGCGCATTGACCGATGCCATCGTCGAAAGGGGAGCACCAGCAACGGCGGTGCATGTCCGGGAAGTGGTGTTGCAGGTCTATCGTTGGGCAATTGAACGTGGGCAGAATGTGGAAAACCCTGCGGAAATGGTGCGTCCATCCACGATCGCCAGATTTGAGCCGCGTGACCGCGCGCTGACACCGGCAGAGATTGGACTGATGTATCGGTACATGGACCGGGTTGGGACATCGCCGCAATACCGGGCTGCGATCAAGCTGCTATTACTGACCATGGTGAGAAAGTCCGAGCTGTCCAACGCGACATGGTCGGAGATCAATTTCAGCGAGGCGCTTTGGACGATTCCGAAAGAACGGATGAAACGAAGAACGCCGCACCTGGTATTCCTGTCACGCCAGGCGCTCGATATCTTCATCGCGCTGAAGACCTTCGCAGGTGGATCCGAGTACGTGCTTCCTTCCCGGTATGATTCGGACCTGCCGATGAGCGCCGCAACGCTGAATCGTGTTCTAACTTCGACGTATAAGGCTGCCCAGAAGGACGGCGAGTCGCTGGCAAAATTTGGCCCGCATGATCTTCGCCGCACAGCCAGCACGCTATTACATGAGGCCGGTTACAACACGGACTGGATCGAGAAGTGTCTCGCTCATGAGCAGAGGGGAGTGAGGGCCATCTATAACAAGGCCGAGTACCGAGAGCAGCGTACGGAGATGTTGCAAGACTGGGCCGACATGATTGACGAGTGGACGATCAAGCAACGGCAGTAACGCCAGGGCGGTCAGCCCGTGCGCCGGATCGCTTTCTCGACTCGATCCATTCTTCTATTTCTTCCAGGTCCCATGCAACGTTACGGCTTGTAAGCGCGATCCGCCGCGGGAAGTCCCCGCGTTTCTCCATATTGAAGATGGCTCGATCCGATAGCGGTATCATGGCCCGCAGGGTCTTCCGGTTGATCAGGGTTTTGCCCGGTAGGGTTCGGTCTCCGTCGCTCATTGGCTCATCTCGTTAACTGGCAGCCCCATGCTGTACTGGGTGATGAATTTGTTCGTGCTAAAACTTTAGCACGGCGCCAATTTATTGAGCAAAGGAAAAATGTTTAGCAGGCGGGTAAATGGGTTGTTGCTGGTTTCTTTGGGCTTGTTCCCTGTTTTGATTAAGCGAGCTGAAGGTTCTTGTAGATGGTGCTCTTAACTGGTGCTAATATTAGACCACTGAAATCCCATTTGGAGTATCGATTATGCCCATTAAATTCTCTGAAGACGT
>NZ_JBHNMF010000130.1:0-7765 GCF_048562965.1 Thiolapillus sp.
TTTGAGATTTTTAGTGGTTTTTCTCCTCTGAAACTCTAAACTCTAGTTGTAATGAATGAGAGGTGAAAAGGATGGCTGTTTCATGGGTACTGGCTGCTGATGGTGGCTATGCGAAAATTCTCCAGGCAGATAATCGTGCTGCGCCACTGGTTCTTCTTGAAGAGCTGGAGCATCCGGAGGCGCGCAAGAAAAACAATGATTTCTACACCGACAGCGCGGGCCGCAGCTTCGATAGCGGTGGTCAGGGGCGTCATGCTATGGAATCCCAGTTTGATGCAAAAAGCATCGAAGCACAGCGTTTTGCAAAGGATCTGTGTGCAAAATTACGTCAGGCTGCGTTGCAGAACCGGTTCGAGAAACTTTATGTGGTGGCGGCTCCCGCATTTCTTGGCGTGTTGAGGGAATGCCTGGATGACAATGCTAAAACCCGTATCGCCGGCGAGATTCCCAAGGATGTCGCCAGGCAGGCACCTGAAGACATTCGCAGCAAGCTGCCGGATTATCTCTGAACGATGGTCAGACCTTCTTGAGATGTGAGCCGCAGTGCCTGCGGCAATCGCTGGCGCCAAAGCCGGAGCAGGGAACTGTTCCGGACAGCGTCTGATTCCACTGGCATTCCGGGATGGCGGCAGTTTTCACTTCGACTATTTCGACCGCCGGATGAGCAAGCAGGTAGTCGATATGCCAGTGGAGTTTCTTATGGTCTGACAGATGACGCTGAATCCTTGCCGCGAGGTTTCGCCTGGCGCTGCCTGTGTACACATAGTTGCCAGCGACAAAATTGCAGCTTCCCAGCGCACCTGCCACAATCCGGATGTCTTTGTTGATGCGGATATGAAGCTGATAGGAAATATGCGTTGCCGGATAGGAAGCGTCTGATCTCATGTCACACAAAATCGAATCGTTGCTGGATATCATGGCGCGTCTGCGCGATCCACACAAGGGCTGCCCCTGGGACAGGAAGCAGACGTGGGCCACCATTGCTCCCTACACCGTGGAGGAAGCCTATGAAGTGGCCGATGCTATCGAAAATGCGGATTTTTCTGAACTGAAAAATGAGCTGGGTGATTTGCTGTTTCAGGTGGTTTTCTATGCCCAAATGGGAAAGGAGCAGGGGCTGTTCGACTTCAACGACATCGTGGAAGGCATCTGCGAAAAAATGATCCGTCGCCACCCTCATGTATTTGCGGATGAACGACATGACGACGATGTGGCGCTGAAAGAAGCCTGGGAGCGGGAGAAATCACGTGAGCGGGCACAGAAGGGCGGGCGGCACCATGTGCTCGAAGGCGTCGCCAGGGCATTGCCTGCATTGGTGCGGGCAGACAAGCTGCAGAAGCGTGCGGCGCGGGTCGGTTTCGACTGGCCCGATGCCGGCGGTGCCGTGGACAAGGTGCAGGAAGAACTGGCGGAGGTCCAGGAAGCTGTTGCAAGCCACGATCAGGATGCCGTCGAAGATGAAGTCGGTGACCTGCTGTTCGCCGCGGTCAATGTGGCGCGATTGCTGGATGTGGATGCTGAGCAGGCCTTGCGCCGGGGCAACCGGAAATTCGAGAAACGCTTCCGGCGCATGGAAGAGGCTTTGCGGGATCAGGGGCAAGACGATATGAAAGTCTTGAGCCTGGACCAACTCGAGCATGCCTGGCAACAGGTGAAGCGGGAGGAACAGAAGGCAGATGACTGATCACGGCTATTTGCGCCACATACACAGCTGCAACCCACCGATCAGTGAACGCTTCGTTCCCTGGTTCATCGAAGATCAGGTGGTAGGGTGGCTGAGGCCCTGGCTGGTGGAAGTGTTGCGGGAGCACCCGGCGGTTTTTACGGTTTCGGCACAGCGTGTGGGTATGGCGCCAGGGCTGGACAGCTTCGATGCCCGCAGCGTGGCGCTGGCCGGACTGGTAGAATGGCTGTCTGCCCGTGGCCTGATCAATGCGCCCATGGGCGAATCCTATCCGGTGACGCCGGCAGGCAGGGAAGCGGCCCTGTGCATGATGGATCGTTCAGCCGCCGCCTATTTTGGCGTACGTGCGTTCGGACAGCACCTCAACGGCTTTGTGAGGAAAGACGACGGGTTGCACATGTGGCTGGGTCGCCGCGCCAGGGATCGTCTGATCTATCCCGGCAGCCTGGACAATATGGTGGCTGGCGGTTTGCCATGGGACATGAGTCTGGAGGAGAATCTGCACAAGGAATGCGCCGAAGAGGCCGGTCTGCCGGAAAATGTGGCGCGTGAGGCAGTCCCCGTGGGGCTGGTCAGTTACAATCGGGTTGCTGAAAGAGGCTATAGACCCGACATATTGTATTGTTATGATCTGGAACTTTCTCCCGGCTTCGAGCCTCAAAACACCGATGGCGAAGTTGAGTCTTTTACGCTGTTGCCAGTGGAGGAGGTGGCTCGCCTCGTCAGGGAAACAGATGAATTCAAACTCAACTGCAACCTGGTGATTATAGATTTTCTCCTGCGTCACGGTTACATTGACCCGCAGGAGGACGAATACCTGGAACTGGCGATCGGCCTGAGGCGTCCCCTTGGTGCAGGTCTGACGGTAACCGTGTAACAGATGCGGAATAATTTATGAAAAAGATATTGATCCACTGGATAGGCGTTTTTTCTCTGCTGGCCTTCAGCACGGCTGCGTTTGCCGTCGCCAAGGAGGTGCCTGTAGACGCGCTGGTGCCCGACAATATTCAGCGGCAGACTGCCCTGATCGTCAACAGGGTGCTAGAGCGCTACCACTACCGCAAGGTGGTGCTGGACAACAAGCTGTCGGAGAAAATACTGGATCGTTATCTGGAATCCCTCGATCCCAACAAGAGTTTCTTCACGCAGCAGGATATCGATACCTTTGCCAAATACAGGTACAAGCTCGATGATGCCATTGCAAGCGGCAAGCTGGAACCGGCCTTCGACATTTTCCGCAAATACCGCATGCGGGTCGATCAGCGTGTCGCGCTGCCCCTGAGCCTGCTGGAAAAGAACAAGTTTGATTTCACCCGCGATGAAACTTACCGTTTCGACCGTGAAGATGCGCCTTGGGCAAAGGATAAGAAGGAAATCAGTGACCAGTGGCGCAAGCGGGTAAAGAATGACATTCTCGGGCTGAGCCTGGCCGGCAAGGATGAGAAGAAGATCCGGGAAACCCTGGAAAAGCGCTACAAGACCCTGCGCCGCCGCATTCATCAGCTGGATGCAGACAGTGTGTTCCAGACCTTCATCAATGCCTACACACTGAGTATCGAGCCTCATACCGCTTACATGTCGCCGGAACGTTCAGAGAATTTTGATATTTCCATGCGTCTTTCATTGCAGGGTATCGGTGCAGTGCTGCGTTCCGACGACGAATACACCACGGTGCAGAAAGTCGTTCCCGGCGGTCCGGCGGACAAGAGCGGGCAGTTGCATGCTGGAGATCGCATCGTGGGCGTGGCCCAGGGCAAGGACGGTGAAATGCTGGATATCGTCGGCTGGCCGCTGCAGGATGTGGTTGAAAAGATTCGCGGCAAGAAGGACACGCTCGTTCGCCTGAATGTGTTGCCGAAAGCCGCAGGTATGGATGCGCCCACAAGAATCGTTTCCATCGTCCGGGACAAGATCAAGCTCGAGGATCAGGCAGCAAAATCCAGCATCATCGAAGCCGATGGTATGCGTTTTGGGGTCATCGATGTGCCTGCTTTTTACCGTGATTTCCGCGGCCAGGCATCGGGCAACAAGGATTTTCGCAGCACTACACGGGATGTGCGCAAGCTGATTGCCAAGCTGCAAAAGCAAAAGGTGGATGGCATCATCGTGGATCTGCGCAATAACGGCGGCGGCTCACTCACAGAAGCCACCGAACTGACGGGGCTGTTCATTCCTTTCGGACCCGTGGTACAGGTGAAGGATTCCCAGGGACACATCGATGTCGAGCGCGATACCGATCCCGAGGAAGTCTACAGTGGCCCGCTGGCCGTGCTGGTCAACCGCAATAGCGCTTCTGCCTCCGAAATATTTGCGGCGGCCATTCAGGATTACGGTCGCGGGCTGATCGTTGGTGAACCCACGTTTGGCAAGGGTACTGTGCAAAGCCTAGTGGATTTGAGTCAGTTTGCCAGAGGCAAGGATGATCTTGGCCGGCTGCGCCTGACCATTGCCCAGTTCTTCCGCGTTCAGGGTGGCAGCACTCAGCACAAGGGTGTGGTGCCGGATGTGATTTTCCCCACGGCGGATGGTTCCGGCAAGCATGGTGAGCGGTCGCTGGACAACGCCTTGCCCTGGGCTGAGATCAAGCCAGCAGAGTATCACCCGGAGGGTCAGTTGCACCTGTCCATGCTGCAAAGCAAGCATGAGAAGCGTGTGGGGCATGATCTGGCTTTCCGTTTCCTGACAGAGCAGAATCAGGAAATCAACAAGCTGCAGGACAAAAAGGAGGTTTCCCTGCTGGAGTCGGAGCGTAAGAAGGAATGGCAGGAAAGAGAACAGCGGGCGCTGGAGCGTCACAACAAACTGCGTGCGCTGCGTGGTCTGGAACCTCTGACCAAGCTGGATGATGAAGAGGAAGATGACACGGATACCGAAGAGGATCCGGAGGGCATCAACCGTATCATGCAGGAAGAGACCGCCAGAATCCTTGCCGATTACATACGTCAGAAACAGCCCGTAACCGCGCAAGCCGATTGATTCAATGCCTTCGGGTACCCCATCGGTGCAGGACACGCTTGCCCGGATCTGCGACAGGGGAGATCCCGGGCTGCTGGTCAGCGGTTTGTTCGGGCTGGAGAAAGAAAGCCTGCGGGTAGCCGATTCCGGGGGAATCGCCTTTACACCGCACCCCCGGTCGCTGGGTTCTGCCCTGACGCATCCAAATATCACCACCGACTATTCCGAGGCGTTGCTGGAATTTGTCACACCACCTTTCAAGGAGTTCTCCGAAGCGCTGGACTGCCTGCAGAGCCTGCACCTCTATGTACAGGAACACCTGCAGGATGAGTTGCTGTGGGCGACCAGCATGCCCTGCGTGCTGGCGGGGGAGGACAACATACCCGTGGGACGGTATGGCAGTTCCAATCATGGCCTTATGAAGTATATCTACCGCCTGGGGCTGGGATACCGCTACGGGCGCGTGATGCAGGTTATCGCCGGCGTGCATTTCAACTACTCCATTGCCGATGATTTCTGGCCCATGTACCAGGCCGTGCAGGGCGACAAGGGAAGCCTGCGGGATTTTCGTGATAGCCGCTACATGGGCATGGTGCGCAATCTGCAGCGCTATGGCTGGATCATTCCCTATCTTTTTGGTGCTTCACCGGCCGTCTGCCGTTCCTTCTTCACCGGCAAGGAGCCCGATCTGCTGGTGTTCGACGACACCACCTATTACGAGCCCTATGCCACCTCGTTGCGCATGGGTGACATCGGGTACCAGAACCGCAAGGAAGAGGGCATGGGGGTCAAGGCCTGTTATGACAGCCTGACTGACTATGTCGAAAGTCTGGCTTGTGCCACCAAGACGCCCTGTCCCGTGTGGGAGGAGATTGGCGTCAAAGTGGATGGCGAGTACCGGCAGCTGAACGCCAACCGGCTGCAGATCGAAAACGAATACTACAGTTCCATTCGTCCCAAGCAGCCTCCCGTGGACATGGAAACGCCCAGCCGCGCGCTGATGGAAAAAGGCATCCAGTACGTGGAACTGCGTTCTCTGGATGTCAATGCTTACCATCCCCTCGGCGTCGATGACCACCAGCTGCGCTTTCTGCATCTCTTCATGCTGTACTGTCTCCTCGCTGCGAGCCCGGAAATCAGTGGGACTGAGCGTCGGGAGATCGACCGCAACCTGATATGGGTTGCCCAGCAGGGGCGTGATCCGCTGTTGAAGCTCCAGCGCGATGGCAAGGCAGTGCTCTTCCGTGAGTGGGCCACAGAACTGCTTGATGCCATGCAGCCCCTGGCCGATGTCCTGGCGCGGGAAAAGAAGGATACGCACTACAGGGATACCCTGGTGATACAACAGAAAAAGCTCCTCGATGCCGACTTCACGCCCTCGGGGCGTATGTTGCTGGAGATGCGCGAAAATGGTGAAGGCTTTTACCAGTTTGCCCGGCGCCTGTCCCTGGAGCAATGGCGTTATTTTTCATCCCGGGAATTGGATGGCGGTTTTCGGGATCACATGAACGAAGTGGGTGCACTGTCCCTGAAGCAGCAGGAAGCGCTGGAGGCAGACCAAAGTGAAAGTTTCGATACCTTTTTGCAGCGCTATTTCGACGGCCAGATCTGAAACCGGACTCAATGCTTGCCGCCACCCGATGCTTTCAGCATCAGCCTGTCCAGCATACGCGTGGAAAGCAAACGTTTCAGGTAACCGAAAAGATAAGTGGGGAAGGTGACATAGTAGCGTGGCCGGGGGCGTGAGCTTTCCAGTGCGTGGATGACTTTGCGCAACACGGCTTCCGGCCCCAGGGTAAAGGGTGCGGCGTCGCCTTCCTGTTGCAGCCGTTCGATTTGCTTCCGGTACTGCACCGTATGGCAGCTGTGTTCCCAATCGATGTTTTTCAGGAACATGGCATGCGCATTGGCCCTGAAGCGGCTGCGTATAGGGCCGGGTTCGATCAGGGAAACATGGATGCCTGTTCCGGCAAGTTCCAGGCGCAAGGTGTCCGTGAGTCCCTCAAGGGCAAATTTCGAACAGTTGTATGCGCCCCGGTAGGGCATGGCTGCAAATCCCAGTACGGAGCTGTTCTGGATGATACGGCCTTCGCCTCGCTCACGCATGGCAGGGATGAGGCGGCAGGTGAGGTCATGCCAGCCCAGCAGGTTCGTTTCCAGCTGCGCCAGCAGGGTGGCGCGGCTCAGGTCTTCCACTGCGCCTGCCTGACCGTAGGCTCCGTTGTTGAACAGGGCATACAGCTTTCCGCTGGTGCGTTGCAATACCGTATTTACCGCCTCCTGTATGCTCTGTGTATCGTCCAGATCCAGTTGCAGGCTTTCGAATCCCTCGGTCTGCAATCGTTCCACATCCTGTTCCTTGCGGGCCGTGGCAAATACCCGGTAGCTGCGTTCTCTAAGCCCCCGTGCAACATGCAGACCGATGCCGCTGGAGCAGCCAGTGATAAGAATACTGCGTGTTGAGTTTGCTTCCGGCGCAGGCATGCCCGTGGGTATCGGTAACAGGGAGAATGGTCTATATTGTATCTCATTGCAAACGCGAGTATCGGAGCCGGAAATGCCCTTGAAAAAACTTGATGATGAGCAGATGAAGCAGGTCACTGCGCTTGCCGAAGCCATGCGCGAGAAAGGTAAGGATAAGTATAAGATCGGCTATGCGCTGCTTTACCTGCTGGGGCGCAACAAGCTGCTGGAAGATGTGAGAAAACGTGCCGAATACTACGTACGTTTCGGACAGGGTGAGCAGGAACTGAGCAACCTCCGCGTGGCTCTGGAAAAAATGCATGAACTGGATGTGGTCGATGCCGATGACTCGTCCTTTTTTGTCAAGGAATAGAACGAAAATCACGTTACTGGTTTAAGGGCAAGTTGTCTCGCGTCTCGGAGTCGTAAAAGTACGATTTTCCGATTCCGCCATTTTCAATGGCTTGCAGCCATCGAAAATGGCGATGCGTCCCCGCATCGCAGAGGCAGCGCATCAACATGTTTTCCGGTAAAGGTATGCAGCCGCTGGGAATAGCTTGAGTCTCAGGGCTTTTTTCGTGTTAAAATTAAACAGTTCTAGAGTTTAGAGTTTCAGAGGAGAAAAACCACTAAAAATCTCAAAAAATAGTTGACATAGCAAGG
>NZ_JBHNMF010000131.1:0-7750 GCF_048562965.1 Thiolapillus sp.
GCTGTTGGCAGGGTGTCATTGTTCAGGATCCAGACGAAGTCAGGTGACAGGTGCTCCAGTGCGTAGCGGATGGCCAGGTTGTTTCCCGCCGCGTAGCCGCTGTTGGTTGTGTTCCGAAGGAAATGAATCTTTTCGTAAGAAGCATTCTCAATGAATTTGTGAATGCTGTAGTCGGAACCATCCTGGGAATTGTTGTCTACTACGATGATGCTGATGTTGTCAGCATGCCCCTCTATTTCTTTCAGTTGCAGCAACTGTTTCAGGCAGCAAACCGTCAATGATTCTGCTTCCCAATTTAATATGCATATAGAGACATTCACGGTGAGTAGGGGGTGTTGACGTTGTGGCGCATGGAAACCACAGCGATGTGCATTTATGGCTTATCTAGGCAAGAGGCCATTCGTTATCTTGATAGTAGTGACTGCTAATGGGTTCCACCAAAGCGCGGATCTCACTTATTTGATCTCTAGAGAAATAATTGTGCCAGGCATCGATATTACTTCTGCTGTTTCTTCTTATATCCCAGTGATTGGCAGGTTGCACCGGGTTACTTGAACTGGAGTAATCCATGATGTCCTGCCCAATCTGCTCCGTGAAATCCAACCCAATGTTAGAAAAGATTGTACTAAACTTTTCAACAGGGTCGCCGCAGAGGTCTTCATGCCTCATAAAAATCCAGTTGGGGTTTCTCTCCTGGAAAATATGAGCGACATGATAGATCATTTTCCACATCAGAGCGGCTTGGGCCAGTTTGTTGTCTAGGTTCTGGTATTCCCTCAATTCTGCTTCATATTCAGACAGGTAGGCATCCATCAATGGGCGTTGTCTGAAGAATATCTTTGGTTTGGTATTCCATTCAAGCGTCAAAATGCTCTTGATGACCGCACCCGGATGGCGTACCAGGAAAACCACGTCCAGATCATATGTATTGGCCAGCCATTCTGAGGAAAAAACCGCTATTGGATCTTTAATAACCGGTATTTGTTTTCCTTTTTTGCTGATGCGGGGCCCAGGTTGCAGGCCAATCATGCGGCTTATTTTTTTGAGATAGGCGTCCTGATTGTCTTTGCTCAAGTACATGAACCAGTAAGGGAACGGCTCCTCATGGAAAGTTTTGACTGCAAACTGATTGTTCAGAGGTTCATGCAGATAGTTGGTATCTGATGCAAGTGACAGCATGCGCCCAACCCAGGAGGTACCACTTCGCGGAGCGCCTGTTACCAGAATGCCTTTTGGTGATTTTGAGTCCATGATTTATTGTTGGTTTTCAGCTGAAGATTCGACTATATGTAAGGTTTGGTCAGCTTTGATATCTTGCAGATTCTGGGTTGTCCCGCTGGGCCAATGTATGCTGATTTTGTCTACCATCGTACTGCCCAGTAATCCAAAATGCATTGTGATATCGTCCTGAGCACCGTAGTGGCTTTTCCCGTTCTGCTCACGTAACTGGGTTTTGCCGCCAGCCTGAATAACAACTTGTGCTCCAATACCATCTTTATTGGATAGCGTGCCTTCCAGTCTGAGTTTCAACCAATGATTGTCATTACCTTTGTTATGAAACAATTGGTACGGTCCTCTGGTAAGCGGCGATGCTGGACCCAATCCATTGATAACAAACAGGTCCTGGAAGCCATCATTGTCGATGTCGGCTATGGCGGCTTTTTGTCCGATTCCCTTGTTTGTGCCTTCGGCACCGTGCCTATGCACCAATGAAAAAACGCCCTTTCCTTTATTTTCTAACAGCAAATCTGGAGTATTGACAACACTCTGGGTGCAGACGAGAAAAAGATCAACGTCAGTGTCATTATCGAAATCAGCTGCGGCAGCGGAGGTGCAGCCAGGCAGGACTGGCAACGCAGCCTGCTGGTAACCCTGGTCTGTGCTCAGCAATAGCTGAGGTTGCGGCGGAGGCTGTTTGTTAAAGCCGATGGGATCAACGCCTGACAAACCTGTACCCGCGGTTATTTCCAGTTGGAGGAAAGCCCATGTTTGGCTGGTAAAACGCAGTCGCCATAAGTTTGCTTCAGGATCAAACCAGACGTATATCGCCCGTTTTCTTGTCCCGGCTATCTGGGGTTTTCCTTGGAGTTTGCGATCCTTGCTGTCCAATGTGTAGTAGAGAGAGATAATTTCCTTTTTGACGGGTTTTACGCGAGAAGAATCCTTACCAAAAAAGATCATGGATGAATCCCACTTGACGGTAGGCAGATGGATAGCCAGACGTAAATTGCCAGTGGTGTGAATATCCAGGCCCCGTACCTGGGCACCGTTGTTAAATATGGAAGCCCTGGCGTTTTTTCCTGTTAATACGGCGATATCGGAGGCATAGTGATATCGGGAAATATAGAGATCAGGCTTGAGATCACCGTTGAAGTCTGCAGTTACTGCATCAAATACATCACTGATCGGAGCTTTGATGATTTCTGAAGTTATTTCCTTGAAACTGCTTTTCTGAATTGCATATATTCTTGGAGAAAAAGGTGGAGGAAACGTACCAAAGACTGCCAGTTCCATGGGTAGTGTGCCGGAAAGGTTGGACAGCAGGGCGAAAGTATCATTCGCTGTTCTTTTCAGCGCAGAGAGACCGGGATCGTCAAGTCGCTGGAATGTTTCCCCTCTGTTGCGAAAGAGTGCAGAAGGTGCTTTACCATCTGCCCGGGATTGGTTCATGATGAGAAGGTCGAGGAGACCATCGTTGTTGTAGTCGAGCCAAAGCGGAACCCGCCCGCGCCCCAGCGCATAGTCAACGCCTGATTCTGTTGCGATATTGTTAAGGTGTTTCCCCGTATTCTGGAACAGTTGGTTGGCCCCCTCTCCCGAGCCGAGCACTGCACCTGTAACCTCCATGAGGTCTGCATCACCGTCATTGTCCACGTCTGCCCAGGTAGCAGCGTGTCCATCTCTTGGTGTGTCGTTTTGAAGAACGCCGGTTGTTTTCTCGAATCTGCCATTTCCTTTGTTTATATAGAGAGAGGGGCGGCCACCGTGATTGCTCGCCCAAAGATCAGGAAGTCCGTCATTGTTGAAGTCCCGCCAGGCAGCAGACCAGGCTGTACCAACATAACTGATACCTGATCTCTCGGTTATATTCTCGAATTGAATGGCGCTGGCGCTTGAAGCCAGCACGAATAGCGCTGCGATGAAAAACAGGTTTTTCATCTTTATTTTTTCTTCATTATTACAAAATCTTGATGAATGCCCCCGGCACTGACAATGTCCAGGATGTCGAAATATTGCCCCCCATTTCTCCTGAATGTATTTCCGGGACTGGAGGCAGTTTACATAGTAGGACTGGTCTTCCAGCTGTTCATTTATTCGCGAATCGACACCCACATTCAGATAGCCGTCCCTCTCCCGCAAATAGACCCATTCATTCAATTTACGGTTGAAACCAAAGCCCAGAGAGGTGTCTCCTCTTACAGACATGACCAATCCTCCGCCAGGTGCAGTAATACGATGGAGTTCTTCAAGCCATTGCATCTGGGCTTTTTCCCGTAAGTGTGTAAATACAGAGATACCAAAAACAAAATTGAAATGATTTGCAGGCAGCTTTGATGGCGGGTCCAGTGGGAGCGCTATAAAACGGGCCTGTGGAAAAGCATGTTCACACCATGCCAGGTTGTCTTTGTCAACATCTCCCCCCCATATTTCCCATATTTCTCTTGTCTTGTCGTGGACAAAATAGCGGGTAACCCGACCGGAACCGCAACCCCAGTCAAATACCGGGCCTTCGGCAAACAAGGTAGGATCGAAATAACGTGAAACCATATACTCCAGGCGTTTGTAAATTGTGGCCCCGCCAAGCAGGTAGTTTTCCACGCTTTCATCGCCGACGACCCGATACGCCCGCTCTCCCTCAGGCATTGGCTGTTCACGGCGGGGATCGAAAACCCACCATCTGTTGATTTCAGAGCGTTCATCAGGCGTGCCGTTGCGCTGGTATTCCAGTTCCGCAAATCCTGAGTTGGAAAAGATCTCGTCCTGAGGCGCATGAATTGCCACACTGTAACCGGCGCTGCCTGCAAATTCGTTTTGGCCGAATTTTTCTTCCAGACCCTTTGAGGGCAGAGGATAGGAAATATCGTCGGGAGGCGAAGAGTTTATATAAAACCTGGCTGCTGATGGTCCTTTGTGTCCAGGCAATGCCCAACCCCTGAACTGCAGCTCATCGTTTCCAACGATATGTTTATCTACAAAGCAGGGAACGTTGTCGATTACTGATTGTCGTAACGAGGAGACTACATCAGGGTATTTGTTTTTTCCGAACGAAAACAGTTTAGAAAGCATATCTATTGTCACAAATAATAGTTGGATAACAAAACTAGAAAGATTCTAGGCGGGTGATTATGCACGCCACAGTTGCTTTTTCTTTGGGCTGATGAACATTTTCAAGTCTGCTGATGGCGTTGACAGTTCCCCTCTTAAAAAATCAATGTTACAGCATTGAGGCTGGAACTGGTACTCAAGATACCCGGGGCGTAATGGTTTCAATCCAAGCAGTTCTGTTATAAAAAACAATATGGGTGTTGAGCCCCAGCCATGGCAAGCGCTGTCTGTGTGCAGGTTGTTTTTTTCGTCAAACCGGTATAACGACCATTTTTCCCAGGTAGTAGTAGAGCCTGCCTCAAGGAAGATTTTGTACCTTGCTTTCAATAGCTGCAGTGCCAATTGGTGCTGATTGTGCCGGGATAAGGCCTGTAGCAGACGAATCATGTAAAAGGGAGAACAGGGTACAGGGGAGCCAATCTTGCGTGATCGGTGGGGCTGCCATGAACGCTGAAACACATTTTCCATGATCAGAGGGATGCGCTCAGGGTACTCCGAGTTTTCTCCATTCCTGTTGATCGTGGCGAGTGGGCCATTTCCATGGAGATAGAGAAGGGCCAGGGAATTGGTTTGTTCGCTCACAACCTGGCTTTGGACCGCTTCCACCACACAATCTGTGTAAGCGCCCAAATCCATGTTCCAAAAAATCTTGCGGCAGCGATCCTGTAACAAAGAGGCTTTTTTTCTCAGTGCCTGAGCACGATCTGGCTTGTCCAAAGCGCTACTCAGTTCGGCGGCATACAATAGTGCTTCGATATACTGCAAATTCAAGGCGGCGATCAATCCTCCCCGTTTGATATCCATCATTTCCGGCGGTTTCCCCCAGTCGATGAAAAACCAGCCGGGTACATCTGACAACAAACCGTCGCTGTTCTCATGCTTTGCAAACCAGGAAAGACAATGCTCTATGTTGGACCACCATTCTCCTGGTGTTTGTAAATCTCCCGTGTGCAGGTAGTATTCATAAAAAGCAGCTATCCAGCTCAATGCAAATGCCGGAATGGGGGGGATATTGTTATGATCATCGGGATGCCGGGGTTTGATCATTCCCGTGTAATCCTGGCTTTGCCCGATTTGGACAAGCATTCTTCGGTACAGCCGTGAGTCGCCAGTGAGATGAAAATAAACAAGGGCGGTCCACCGGCCATCCCCAATCCATTGTTGCTGCTCACGACTGGGGGAGTCTACAAAAGCATCTTGTGCGCAAATTCGCGCTGTGTGTTTGCAGATCTCAAAAATGGCATTCAACTCGGGATCAGAAGATGAAAAATTGCCCGTCTGTTTGAAGGGGTATTCACGGGTAAGTATGGAAACTTCGTGGATAACAGCTTTTCCGGGTGATGGATGAACGATGAGCAGTACGTAGCGGAACGCTTTCCAGCCAAACGCCACTTCCAGTCTGTTGCGGCCTTCGCGAAGGATGAACCGATCCATTGGCCGGTTTTCTGATGTGATCAGACCGTCCAACACAAGCTTTCCATCCCTCGAGGGAGGGAGCGTTTCCATGTATATGCAGTCAACGATTTGACCGGAATGTCCGGTTATATCCAAATGCAAATATCCGGCATACAATTTGGAACATTCATAAAGTTTCAGTATGGCACTGTGTTCTGGTATTTCAGTTTTAGCATCTTCAGGAGCGATACAGTGTTGAATGCATAGCGAAGCTTGATTGAGAAATCTTTTGATATCTGTCCAAAGCTGATGGGGTTTGTCCGCGGGAGGCAACAATGCTGCTTTCCCCCAGCCATTTGCGACTACCTGTAGGGCTGGTGTTTTTGCTTCATGAAGCAGCGGTATATCGCGGGGGGAAAGGTTCCAAAAGTGGGAGACTCGTAATTCATGCTTCAATATCTTTACCGGAAGCCAGTCCCGGTCATCATGTTCTGGGGACATCCAGCGTGATTCGTCTTTTCGCGCGTCGAAAATTTCTATATTGCCCTGGCGTCCATTTATTCTGGGGGCATCGTCATTGAATGCCAGTGCCTGACTGCTTTTCCACGTTTCGTCACTGCAGATTACCTGTTGATGTGGATTCCCGCCGTCAGACCGCATGAGTTCAAATGCCAGACCGGGAGGAGACACCATACTTTGACCGGTGCCGTATCCCTGATAGAGGCAAAGGATCGCAACTGTATTCAGGCCGCTATTTACATAGGTGGAAACATCAATCGTGTCATAGCTGGGCCATCGGCGATCATAACGCCCTGGCCCCCTGCCTATGTATATGTCGTTTATGTAGAGCAGGTATTGCCCCGAACAGATGATTTTTGCCTTGTGGTTGGCCTGATCGACGTCTGCAAGAACAAAGCTTTTTCTGAATTGGCGGTAAATATTGATGCCTGCATCGAAATATTCACCGTCTGTTTCATGCCATATGATTTTCATAGACTGTTCCCGTAAATCTTCTAGAACAGAATGCTGGGGATTGTTTTTCAGTCATTTCTCTGGACCAGGTCAGGTATCTGATTGGGGGGGCTGATCATGCTGATCCATGTATCTATGATATGTGGAGGTGCATCGACATACTTGGCAAGCAGGGTGAGTTCTGATTGCCTTGAGTCTGAATCGATCAGCCGATGATAATCCAGTATCAATAGCTGATGACCACTCGAGATCAGGGTGTTGATCTGTTTGTACAGATTCCTATAGCCCAAGATTATTCGGGAAAGAGCGTCATCCATGTTTTTTTCAAAGTCTCGGCGTAAGATGGAGTTCACATTGTCGAAAAAATGGCGACGAATCAGAATAATTTTTGTTTGCCTTCCCATCTTTTGAGTGTCTGCAAGGTCGGGAATAAGGTTCGAACCGGAAAACGGATATGAACGCTTGTAGACAACTGAATTGACAGGATCTTCCACGCAAACCGCGTTTATGTCAGAAATAATGTCGGATTGTTCTTGTGTGGATGGTTGGGGAGACGCCCATAGAGCTGTTGTCAGTCTGTTTAGCTCTTCTCCAGCTTTGAGGTGATTGTTTGAAATGAAATTTCCACCAAGGCATGCAAAATCTTCTATTTCGTCCAGTAGTTTCAATAATAATGTGGTACCGGAGCCTTCTACTCCTGCTATGAAAAATAGGCTGCATTCTTTAATGGGTCGCATGTAAGCTATTGTTTTTCCGGCAGTTTAAAATTCTTACTTCGGACATACTGAAAAATATGTTCTAAGAGAGCTTGTCTCGAAAGCTTTCCGGGAGGGATATTGTGCTTTCTTTGGTATGACTCAATAGCAGCGAGTGTTTTCCTGCCATACCCTCAATATCGTAGCCTAGAAGCCGACGTTTGTCAAGATACCTGTACATCCCCAATCCCCGGATAGAAAGCGCTAAGACGGAAAAAGCCTTGGCTGTATAATGGTTAGTGACAAAACAGACCATCACCCAATGGGTGCAACAGCTCAAGGCTTATGACTATTCTAACCTA
>NZ_JBHNMF010000132.1:0-7714 GCF_048562965.1 Thiolapillus sp.
CGTCCATAGCGGCCTCCAGAAGTTTGTGTTGATTTCTCTTCTGAGAGGCCGCGCCTTGCTATGTCAACTATTTTTTGAGATTTTTAGTGGTTTTTCTCCTCTGAAACTCTAAACTCTAGATTTCCAGAACAACCGTCTGCTTTTCCATACCAAGGATCATTCGATGACGGAACTTCAACAGCAATCGGCAACCTTCGGCGATTCCGCAGAAAGCAACCAGCTCTACATGTGCCTGGGCGGGAGCAACGACGTGGTTCCCGAAATCAATGCCGCCGGTCTGAACTGCAACGACCTGTTCCTGCTGTGCAGTGACGGATTCTGGAACGAAATCTCTCCCGATGAGATCCTGCAGCAGTTATCCCTGCCCGGCACCCTGCAATATCACGCCGACATGCTGATTCGAACCGCCAGCGAACGGGGTGGCGAGAATGCCGACAACATCAGCCTGCTCCTTGCCCGGCACAAGTCTGACAAACGGCTGCCGCGGCTGATGAAGCGCCTGCTCAGGAAAGATTACTAAGAGGTGCATAATAGTCCGCACATTGACAAGCTATTCGAGATGATGAAATGACACTCGCCTGTAGGTCGGACTTCAGTCCGACACACAACGGTGGATTGTCGGGCTAAAGCCCGACCTACAACCATAACGCGGTTTCGCATTGTGATGCATAAATGGGTCGGTCAGGACTATTCTGCTCATATCATATTATTAACCCGCGTCAGCAACAGGTTGCCCGCCTCGTCCACTCGGGCCTGCAGCCGCGGGCCAGCCAGGTCGTCGCCACCTGCTCCGCAATGATCGCCGGACCGGACAGCTCCTGTCCCGGTGCCAGTTCATCACGCTGATAGCAACCTACCCGGACACTTTCGTCTGCGATCCGGCAGTGACGGAATGGCGCGGCCGGCCGGTCAGCTGGCGTACAGGCGGGATCGATCACCGTTCCCGGCCCCTGCACGGAAAGCCTGAGATTGACCAGCTCCAGCGGTAGATCGAGATCATGTCCGTATCGTTCTGCATGGCGCTTGTGGAATACCTCAGCCGTCAGGCTCCTGCCTGACCAGGGAATCTCAAGGGTGTAGGACTGCCCCAGATAACGCAAGTCCAGGGAACGCCCGAGCTCACAGGCTACTGCCGCCACCCCTTCTTCCACCATGAGCGCGAGGGCCTCTTCGGCCAGGGTATCCAGCGCTGTTTCGATGGCTTCATCCGACAGCCCGTCCAGGGGTTGCAACCAGCATGCCCAGTGCCGACAACACCCCGCCGTGCACCGGTACCAGGGCCCGGGTCATTCCGAGGGCATCCGCCAGGGCACAGACATGCAGTCCCCCGGCGCCGCCAAAGGACATCAGGGTGAAACCGGCCGGATCCAGGCCCCGCTGCACCGAGATGGTGCGCAGAGCCCGGGCCATGTGTTCGTTGGCGATACGGATCACCCCTTGTGCCGCTTCCAGCATCGTGCAACCCATGGCTTCCGCCAGTCGCCCCAAAGCCTGCTCCGCGGCAGCCACGTCCAGTTGCATCTCGCCACCGAGAAAGGCATCTGGCAGCAAACGGCCCAGCACCAGGTTGGCATCGGTCACCGTCACCTGCTCGCCCCCCCCGCCCGTATCAGGCCGGGCCGGGATCTGCTCCGGCAGATTCGGGCCCGGCCTGCAGCATGCCACCTTCATCCAGCCAGGCGATGGAACCGCCTCCGGCACCGATGGTATGCATGTCCACCATGGGTACGGCCACCGGATAGGGGCCGATATGCCCTTCGGTGGTCAGTCTGGGTTCACCGTCCAGCAGCGCCACGTCGGTGGAGGTTCCACCCATGTCGAAACTGAGCAGACGGCGGCAACCGACTCTGCGCCCGAGAAATCCCGCTGCCACCAGACCACCCGCCGGCCCGGAGAGTAGCATGCGCACCGCCTGGTCTCCGGCCCTGTCTGCGACCACCGTGTCTCCCGAGCTTTGCATCACGGCCACCCGGCTGCCCGGCAGGCCGGCCTGCAATCTATGCAGGTAGCCCTGCACCAGAGGACCCACCCAGGCGTTGAGCCAGGTGGCCATGCCCCGCTCATACTCGCGAATTTCAGGCAGAACCGATGAAGACAGGGAAACGAACAGCTCCCCGGGCAGGCAGGCCGCCACAGATTTTTCCGGCCCGTCGTCCAGCCAGGAAAACAACAGGTTCACCGCCAGTGAACGTGGCCGATGCTCGGCAATGGCAGCGGCCAGTTTTTCCCTGTCTGCCGCATCGAATACATCCAGCAGCTCACCCGTGGCGCTCAGTCGCCCACCCATCTCGAGACAGAGTTCTTCCGCTACGGGATCCATCCGGGGCCCGGGCTGCAGATTGTAGAGTTCCGGGCGGTTCTGGCGCCCGATACGGAGCATGTCGGCAAAGCCACGATTGGTGATGAACAGGGTCGTGACCCCCCTTGCCTTCCAGCACGGCATTGGTGGCCACGGTCGAGCCGTGCACCATGCGCAGGTCTTCGCCGGCCAGTCCCAGATCTTTTATACCCTGGAGTATGGCCTGTTCCGGCGCGTGGGGCGTGGACAGCAGCTTGTGCACGCGAAGTCTGCCATCGCGCCACAGAACGAAATCGGTGAAAGTGCCGCCCGTATCGACGCCCAGTAGAATCATGTTCAAGACAACCAATAAATGCTGTTCGACTCATTATAAAATGCACCCCGGCACCAGATAAGATGCACCCCGGCGCCAGAGCGATTATTATCGGCACAGCATGGAAAATCTGTTACTGCACGCCGACAACCTGGGCAGAAAGGACCAGGGAAAGACCCGCCTCACCGGCTTCCACCTGGACCTGCACCCGGGAGAAGTGGTCGGCCTGCTGGGCGTCAACGGCGCCGGCAAGTCCACCACCCTAGCCCTGCTCAGCGGGGCGCTCGCGCCCAGCAGTGGCCGGGTGCAGGTGCTGGGGAAGGATCTGCACCGGCATCCCCAAGCCAAGCGGCATATCGGCCTGCTGCCTGAAATCCCCCCCCTGTATGGCAGCCTCAGCGTGGATGAAAACCTGGATTTCGCCGCCTGCCTGCGGGGTATGAAGGGTGCGGAACTCACCAGCGCGAGGAATGCGGTGAAACAGCGTCTGGACCTGCGTTCTTTGGGAAGAAGGCTCTGCAGCCGGCTGTCCAAGGGCATGGCCCAGCGGGTGGCTATCGCACAGGCGCTGATACATGGCCCGGAAATTCTGATTCTGGATGAACCCACAGCCGGCCTGGATCCCGCTCAGGCCCAGTCGCTGCGCGACCTGATCCGGCAGCTGGGCGAGTCCTGCGGTATCCTGCTTGCCAGCCATATCCTGGCCGATATGGAACAGCTGTGCCAGCGTGTCATCATCCTGAACGAGGGCCGCCAGGTCGCCGAACAGCAACTGGCCGGTAGCAACCTGGTGCGCATCCAGCTGGGCTCGCCACCGCAAGATACAACCGAGCTGGAACAGCTGGACGGGGTGGCGACTGTCCAGCCCCAGGGCGATGGATGGTACCAGCTTGCCCTGAATAGCCCGGTGGCTGTCCTCAGCGAACGGCTCACGGCTCACGGCTGGCAGCTGTTGGCCCTGATCCCCGCCCGCTACAACCTGCAATCCCTGCTCGCGGATGCCATCAGCCGGGAAGCCGGAGGCCAACCGTGATCTGGTCCATCGCCCGCCGTGAACTCCTCGCCACCTACACCAGCGCCAGCAGCTGGATCGCATTGGCGGCGGTCCAGTTCATCCTGGCCTGGCTGCTTTTCCTGCAGCTCGACGTGTATCTGAAGATCCTGCCCGAACTGGTCGCTGGCAACAGCCCCCTGGGCATCATTGACATGGTGGTCACCCCGACCCTGTCCTCCACCACCCTGATACTGCTGGTACTCATACCCCTGCAGGGCATGGGGAGCTTCGCCGACGAAATACGCAGCGGCCGCATCACCCTGCTGCTGTCCACGCCGGTTTCAGCCTGGCAGCTGGTGGCAGGAAAATGGCTGGGTCTGCTGCTGGGCAACCTGCCCCTGGTGCTCCTGCCACTGCTCATGGCCTGGTTGTTGGAACTGGGCAGCGCCGTGGATGCCGGCCGGCTGGCAAGCAGTTTCCTGGGTCTGCTGCTGTTTACAGCCATGGCCAGCGCCATCAGTATCTGGCTGTCCGCCATCAGCGAGCAACCCCTCACCGCCGCCGCCATGAGCTGGGGGCTGCTGGTGCTGCTTTGGCTCCTCGATGCCAACGCTGGTAATGTCATGCAGGCACTCTCTCTCAATGCCCGGCTGTCACCTTTCTTTGAGGGGCTGGTGGACACCAAACACATCGTCTATTTTCTGGCTTTCACAGCCGCGGCGCTGGGTCTGGCAACCCACCGTATATGGCGACTGGGAGGCGGCGAATGAAGTGGCGCCACCCCCTGCTGCAGCTCCTGGTCCTGCTCTGTCTGGGACTGACGCTGGTCCTTTCCGGCTTTTATTCCCTGCAATGGGACTGGAGCCGTCAGGGGCACAACCAGCTCCATCCCCAGACCCTGGCCCTGCTGCAGCGTCTGCAGGGGCCGATCAAGGTCACCGCCTTCGTTCCCGACCTGCCCCTGCAACGCGCGCTGGTCAGCACCCTGCTGGACAAGTATCGCCAGCACTATCCCCAACTGCAACTGCAGTTCATCGATCCCAGCCAGGAACCCGAGGTGGCCAGAGACCTGGAGATACACCACACGCCCCAGCTGTTGCTGGAATACCACGGCCGCCAGGCGCGCATCGGCACTGTCAATGAGCAGTTGCTGAGCGAAGCCCTCACCCGCCTGAGCCTGGACAACCAGGGCTGGATCGCAGGCATCAGGGGGCACGGCGAAGCCTCGCTACGGGGCAGTAAGAACCATGAACTCGGCAGCTTCGGGAAGCTGCTGGAAGAAAAATCCTACAAGGTCATCGAACTCGAACTCAATGATACCGGCCAGGTGCCGGACAACGTGCGGCTGCTGGTCCTGGCCGCGCCGGCCACGGCATTGAGCGCTGGTGAGACGGCCGTCCTGCTGAACTACCTGGAACGCGGTGGCGCCCTGCTGTGGCTGGCCGTTGGCCGGATTCCCCAGGCGCTGGCAGACTATTTCGGCATCGCCTTTCTTCTCGGCACCATCGTAGACGCCGCAGCCGCGGACATGGGCAGGGACAGCCCTGCCATCGCCATCGGCAATCCCACCGACGACAGCCCCCTGCATAAATCGCTGCAGGCCGCCGTGTTCCTGCCCCATGCACGGGCACCGGAAATCATGGACGACAAGTGGCGGGCCAGCCCCTTGCTGCGTACCGGCGCCCGCAGCTGGAACGAGACCGGCTCGCTCAAGGGCAGCATAGAGCGGGATCCCCGCGCCGGAGAGCAGCGCGGCCCACTGAATCTGGCACTGGCGCTCACCCGCGAAAGGAAGGACGGAAAACAGCAGAAGGTGATCATTGCCGGCGACAGCGATTTTCTCAGCAACCGCTTTCTCGGCAACGGCGCCAACCGGGATTTCGGCCTGGCCCTGATCCACTGGCTCAGTGACAACGGACAGCTTATCGACATTCCCGAATTCACCCCGGCGGATCAGCAGTGGCGCTGGCAGCCTGCACGCACGGCCACCCTGGCCAGTCTGTTCATGTTCGGCCTGCCGCTATTGCTGGTGACCCTGGGCCTGTTCACCGGCTGGCGACGCAGGCGGGCATGAGTCCGGTCGTCCGCAGCAACTGGCTCCTGCTGGCCCTGGCCACGCTCATGAGCCTGGCCATCTACAGCCAGCTGCAGCGGCAGAACGCCTACCTGCCCATCACAGCACTGGACAGCAACAGTATTGAACACCTGGAAATCTGGCAGGATGGCAAGGTCACCACCCGCCTGGTGCGCAGAAACGACGGCTGGGTCCATGCCAGCTCGGGCAAACCGGTTGAAGATCCCCGATTGGCGGACACGATGCTGCACCTGGCTCAGTTGCCCAGCCTGCACCACTTTTCCGCTGCCGCTCACGACCTGCGGGCCTTCGGGCTGAAACCGCCGCGTTACCGGCTGAAGCTGGATGACCTGACCATTCTCATCGGTGATCTCGACCCGGCTTCCGGCCTGCGCTATGTGCGGGTGGGCG
Organism: Thiolapillus sp.; assembly: GCF_048562965.1. NCBI lineage: Bacteria > Pseudomonadati > Pseudomonadota > Gammaproteobacteria > Chromatiales > Sedimenticolaceae > Thiolapillus > Thiolapillus sp. Next base: position 6,092 of record NZ_JBHNMF010000132.1, read on the forward strand.
ACCAAATCCATCTGGTCAGCGACAGCTATACCCACTACCTGAAGACACGGCGCTGAACCATGCCCGAACTCCCGGAAGTGGAAACCACCCGCCGCGGCATCGAGCCCCATATCCGGGGAAAGACAATCACCGGCGTGATCATACGCCAACCACAGCTGCGCTGGCCTGTTCCTCCAGAACTACCCGTATTACTGCACCGCCGTAAGCTCAAACACGTCTCGCGGCGGGGCAAGTACCTGCTGCTGACATTCACCAACGGCACGCTGCTGCTGCACCTGGGCATGTCAGGCAGCCTGCGCATCCTGCCGTCTGAGACGACAGCAGGCAGGCATGATCATTTCGACCTGGTGTTCGGCAGACACTGCCTGCGCCTCCACGATCCGCGCCGTTTCGGCGCCGTTCTGTGGACGGATCATCCGGCAGAACAACATCCCCTGCTGGCGAAACTGGGACCAGAGCCTCTGTCGCCGGAATGCGATGGTGACTACCTCTACCGGCGCTCCCGCGGGCGCAAGGTGGCGGTGAAACAGTTCATCATGAACGGCCAGGTCGTGGTGGGCGTGGGAAACATCTACGCCAATGAGGCTCTGTATGAGGCGGGCATACTGCCCACCCGACCCTGTGGCAGCCTGTCACGCAAACGCTGTGAGCGCCTGGCCCAGGCCATCCGGGAGATTCTCGCCACGGCCATCGCAGCAGGCGGCACTACCCTGCAGGACTTCGTGCAGGCAGATGGCAGGCCGGGTTATTTCGCGCAGGAACTGCAGGTCTACGGCCGGGAAGGCGAACCCTGCCCCGCCTGCGGCCGTCCCATCCGTCAGAAAACCCTGGGGCAGCGCTCCAGCTATTATTGCAGTCGTTGTCAACGCTGAAGGAGAAATGAAAAATGCACATTGGTGGCTCGACCATCGGCCTGCGCCAGTTTGCCAATAAAGATACCGTCCCCTTCCACAACGCCGTGCGCGAGTCCCTGGAAGCACTGCAGCCCTTCCTGCCCTGGGCCCATCCCGGATATTCTCTGGAAGATGCCCGCGGTTGGGTGGAATCCCGGCCCCTGGCCTGGGAGAACGCCGATGAATACAGCTTCATCATCTATTCCCTGACGGATGGCCAGCTCCTGGGCGGCATGGGCATCAACCATCTCGATCTCCTGCATGGCATCGGCAACATCGGCTACTGGGTGAGGACATCCGCCCAGAACCAGGGTGTGGCCACGGAAGGCACCAGGCTCATCGCCGGGTTTGGTTTCGAACAACTGGGGTTGTCCCGACTGGAAATCGTCATGCTCACCGGCAACAGCGCCAGTCGCCGGGTGGCGGAAAAGGCAGGCGCGGTGTTCGAAGGCGTGCAGCGAAACCGGCTGCTGATGGCAGGCCAGCCCAGAGATGCCTGCATGTATTCCCTGATTCCCGGCGATCTGTAGGAAAGTGCGCCCTCACCCTGACCCTCTCCCCGAGGGAGGGTGTCGCAAAAGCCCCTTCCTGAACGTTACGGTTGAGGGTAACCTAGTGTAGTGTTGCGTTCTTAATGGAACTAATAATTACAGTATTTGTCTATAATTTCATTCGAGAGAAAATGAGAAATAATCTTGTGAGAGTGGCCGTTGAAATTACCTTGGACAAA